>DATNMT010000043.1:0-3805 GCA_035602495.1 Bradyrhizobium sp. | reverse complement strand
GGCCATCCCGAAGGCGACGCCTGCCTCACCCGGCTCGGCCAAACGCTGGCCGGCATCGCCGCCGAGACCCTGGGCTTTGCCGGACGCTACGGCGGCGAGGAATTTTGTCTGTTGCTGCCGAACACCAGCGCAGCGCGGGCGCTGGAGATCGGCGAAATGGTGCGCATCGCCGTCCAGAACCTCGCGATGCCCCACTGCACCTCGACCTATCAAACCGTCACCGTCAGCGTCGGCGTCGCCTCCACCCGCCCCAACGACACCCAGCGGCCCGGCGACCTGATCGAAGCCGCCGATGCCGCGCTCTACGCCGCCAAGCACCGCGGCCGCAACGCCGTGGTCGAGCACGGTTTCGTGCGGCTGACGGATGGCGCGGTGCAGCTGGCGAGCTGAGGCTTATCCGCCGGGCATTTTGAAGTGCGGGGCGTTGACCCCCCTGCCGCTTTTGTGGCCTAGTCCGCCGTCCCAAAGACCGGACGCGAATCCACCAAAAGCCCTGCAATTTCATGACCTCCGAACGCTATAACGCCCGCGAATCCGAGCCGCGCTGGCAACGCCAGTGGGACGAAAAGGCGATCTTCGCCTCCAAAAACGACGATCCGCGGCCGAAATATTACGTGCTCGAGATGTTCCCGTATCCGTCCGGGCGCATCCATATCGGGCATGTCCGGAACTATACGCTGGGCGACGTGCTGGCGCGCTTCATGCGGGCCAAGGGCTTTAACGTGCTGCACCCGATGGGTTGGGATGCGTTCGGCCTGCCGGCGGAAAACGCCGCGATCGAGCGCAAGGTGGCGCCGAAGGCGTGGACCTACGACAATATCGCGGCGATGAAAAAGCAGCTGCGTTCGATCGGGCTGTCGCTCGACTGGTCACGCGAATTCGCGACCTGCGATCCCTCCTACTACAAGCACCAGCAGAAGATGTTCAACGATTTTCTGCGCGCAGGGCTGGCCGAGCGCGAGAAGCGCAAGATCAACTGGGACCCGGTCGACATGACCGTGCTCGCCAACGAGCAGGTGATCGACGGGCGCGGCTGGCGTTCCGGCGCGATCGTCGAGCAGCGCGAGATGAACCAGTGGGTCTTCAAGATCACGAAGTATTCGCAGGAGCTGCTCGACGCGCTGGATACGCTGGACCGCTGGCCCGACAAGGTTCGGCTGATGCAGCGCAACTGGATCGGCCGCAGCGAAGGCCTGCTGGTGCGCTTCGCGCTCGACCCGGCGACGACGCCGGCCGGCGAGACTGAGCTGAAGATTTTCACCACCCGGCATGACACGCTGTTCGGCGCCAAGTTCATGGCGGTCGCGCCGGATCATCCGCTGGCGCAGGCGGCGGCCGCGAAGAATCCAAAGCTCGCGGAATTCATCGCGGAAGCAAAACGTCACGGCACCGCGCAGGAGATCATCGACACCCAGGAGAAGCAGGGCTTTGATACCGGCATCAAGGCGATCCACCCGTTCGATCCGAACTGGAAGCTGCCGGTTTACGTCGCCAACTTCGTGCTGATGGAATACGGCACCGGCGCGATTTTCGGCTGCCCCGCGCACGACCAGCGCGACCTCGATTTTGTCAACAAATACGGGCTCGGCAATACGCCGGTGGTTTGCCCCGAGGGCCAGGACCCGCAGACGTTCGTCATTACCGACACCGCCTATGACGGCGACGGCCGCATGATCAATTCGCGCTTCCTCGACGGCATGACCATCGAGCAAGCCAAGGAGGAGGTCGCGAAGCGGCTGGAATCGGAGGTCCGCGGCAATGCGCCGGTCGGCGAGCGGCAGGTGAATTTCCGCCTGCGCGACTGGGGCATCTCGCGCCAGCGCTATTGGGGCTGTCCGATCCCGGTGATCCACTGTCCGAAATGCGACGTGGTGCCCGTGCCCGACAAGGATCTGCCGGTGACGCTGCCGGAAGACGCCACCTTCGACCGGCCCGGCAACGCGCTCGACCATCACCCGACCTGGAAGCACGTCACCTGCCCCAAATGCGGGGGGAAGGCGCTGCGCGAAACCGACACCATGGACACCTTTGTCGACTCGTCCTGGTACTTTGCGCGCTTCACCGATCCGTGGAACGACAAGGCTCCGACCACACCGGCGGTGGTGAACCGGATGATGCCGGTCGACCAGTATATCGGCGGGGTCGAGCACGCGATCCTGCATCTGCTCTACAGCCGCTTCTTCATCCGCGCCATGAAGGCCACCGGCCACATCGGCATGGAAGAACCGTTCGCCGGCATGTTCACGCAGGGCATGGTGGTGCACGAGACCTACCAAACGGCCGACGGCAGCTACGTTACCCCGGCGGAGGTCCGGATCGAGACCGGCGGCAACGGCAAGCGCGCCATGCTGATGGCGACGGGCGAAGAAATCTCGATCGGTCCCATCGAGAAGATGTCGAAGTCGAAGCGCAACACCGTCGATCCCGACGACATCATTGCGACCTACGGCGCCGACGTGGCGCGCTGGTTCATGCTGTCGGATTCGCCACCGGATCGCGACGTGATCTGGAGCGACGAGCGGGTGCAGGGCGCCTCGCGTTTCGTGCAGCGGCTGTGGCGGCTGGTCGGCGAATCCGCCGAAATCGCCAAATCAGCCCCGGCGGCGCGCCCGGCGTCATTTGGGCCCGACGCGCTGGCGCTGCGCAAGGCCGCCCATAGCGCGCTGGACAAGGTCTCCACCGGCATCGAAAAACTGCATTTCAACGTCTGCCTCGCCTATATCCGGGAATTTTCCAACACGCTGGGCGAGGTTTTGGCGCGCGAGCGGCAGCCGTCGCCGGACCTCAAATGGGCGGTGCGCGAGGCTGCGGTCATCCTTGTTCAACTGTTCGCCCCCATGATGCCGCATCTGGCCGAGGAATGCTGGCAGGTGCTGGGTCAGCCCGGCCTGGTTTCCGAGGCCAATTGGCCCAAAATCGAACGCGATTTGCTGGTTGAAGACACGGTGACCTTGGTGGTCCAGGTCAATGGCAAGAAACGGGGAGAGGTCACAGTGGCCCGCGACGCCCAGAATCCGCAAATTGAGGCTGCCGTTCTAGCGCTCGATGCGGTAAAACAGGCGCTGGGCGGCAAAGCCGTCCGCAAGGTGATTATTGTTCCCATGAGGATCGTGAATGTCGTTGGCTAGTATCCGCATCGCCGGCAGGCTTCTGGCCGTTGCCGCCCTGGCGGCGCTGACGGCCGGCTGCTTCCAGCCGATGTATGCCGAGCATAGCGACGGCACCCCCGGACTGCGCGAAAAGCTGATGGGCGTGGAGCTGCCGCCGATCGACAAGGCCAATGCCTCGCGCGAGGCCCGGGTCGGGGTGGAAGTCCGCAACGCCCTGGCATTCAAACTCTACGGCAGCGCGACCGGGACGTCGCCGACCCATAAGCTCGTGATCCGCTTCACCACCAGCCGATCCACGCTGATCATCGATCCCACCACCGCGCTGCCCTCCAGCGAGAATTACGGCATCGATGCGCAATACAACCTGATCGAGCTTGCGACCAACAAATCAGTGATGACCGGCACCACCTTCTCCCGCGTGACCTATGACATCCCGGGTTCGATCCAGCGCTTCGCCCGCGCCCGCGCCTTCCGCGACGCCGAGGATCGCGCCGCCCAGGAAATCGCCGAGAATATCCAGACCCGGCTGGCGTCGTTCTTCGTGGCGGGAACCTGAACCTCCCGTCATTCCGGGGCGCGCGTCAGCGCGAACCCGGAATCCAGAAGTTATTGGCGCGAGATTCCGGGTTCGCGCTTCGCGCGCCCCGGAATGACAATCGCTAACTCCGAATAGGACCCATCGTGGTCGCGCTGCG
>DATNMT010000033.1:0-2328 GCA_035602495.1 Bradyrhizobium sp. | reverse complement strand
CACCAGTTCGATGCCGAGTTCGTAGTCGTTGCGCGACACGTAGTCCGAATAGGCGGCATCGATCACCAGGAGCACATGCGCAGGCAGGCCGGCGCGCAGCCGCTTGACCTCGTCGAATGGCAGATAAGTCCCGGTCGGGTTGTTCGGGTTGGCGAGCCAAACCAGCTTGGTGCGCGCGGTGACGCGCTTGAGGATCGCGTCGACGTCGGCGGTGAAATCGGTTTCGGGCGCAACGACATTGGTGGCGCCGTTCGCCATGGTGGCGATCGGGTACACCAGGAAGCCGTGGGTGGTGGAGATCGCCTCGTCGCCATGGCTGAGATAGGTATGCGCCAACAGATTGAGGATTTCGTCGGAGCCGGCGCCGCAGATGATGCGGTCCGGGTCGAGCCCGAAGGCACGGCCGATCGCCTCGCGCAGCACGCGCGAGGTGCCCTCCGGATAGTCCTCCAGATGCGAAGCCGCCTCCCTGTAGGCCGCGATCGCCTTCGGCGAGGGCCCGAACGGAGTCTCGTTGGCCGACAGCTTGAACAGCTTGCGGCCCGGCTCCGGCACCGGCGACTTGCCGGGCGTGTAGGGCGCAATATCGAGAATGCCGGGATTCGGCATGGGACGAGACATCTTCAACTCCGGGAATCCGGGCGGCCGTCAGGATTTGGCTGCCCCGTTCGGGGGCACCGTATAGCGCGTTGCATGGCTGCCGACGAGAGCCGAAGAGCGCACCGAGGCGCCGGCTTCGATCAGGGCTGCCTTGATTTTTTCGAGGCTGGCCGGGGCCGCCACCGACACCAGCAGCGCCGCACCGTCGAAGGCGGTGTCGGGGACGGCGACGATTTCGGCCAGCGGCGACAGCGCGCGGGCGGTGTCGGCATTCCAGCCGGACACCCGCACACTCCACGCTTCGACTTCAGTCACCATGGCGCTGTCGGAGACCCGCGACACCACGAACACCGGCAGCGCCGCCGGATGGTCGGCCCGCTCGAGGAATGGCAGCCGCGCGATGATCTTCGGCGCGCCATCGGCTTCCAGCGCGATCCACCACGGTGTCCGGCTCGAGGCGGCCGGGACCAGCGCCAGATCGCCCTTGGATCGCGCCACCGCTTCGACCGCGGCCTGCGCGCTGAAATGCGAGACATAGGGCACGACGAAACCAAAATGAAACCGCGCCGAATCCCGCATCGCGGATTCGCCGACGGAGACGTCCGCATGCACCGAGAACGGCGCCTGGACATACGTGAAGGTCGAGATGATGACGCGCCAGATGCTTTCGATGGTGTCGATCGGCAGGATGCCGCGGTGGCGTTCGACCAGGCCCCGCATCATCGCCGCCTCGCGCGCCGGGCGGAACGCCGAGCCGACCTCCTGGGTCTGCTTGACCTGGATCAGCCGGTCGATGATGTCGCCGCGCGCCATCAGCAGGCGGTGAACCTGCTCGTCGATGCTGTCGATCTCTTTACGCAGCACCTCGAGCGAGGGCGGAGCGGGGGGCGGTGGCGACATGGGAATATCCGGCGAACTCTATCTCCTCATCCTGAGGAGCGGCGCTTGCGCCGCGTCTCGAAGGATGAAGGCCCGTTCTGTCTCATGGTTCGAAACGGCGCAAGGGCGCTTGCTCACCATGAGGCTGTTCTCAGCCCGATTAACCATAGCCTTGTCTTGACGAAAAGCCCGGCTCGGACTAGCTTTAACCCATTCCGTGGTCATTTGAGCCGGCCGGCTTGCAGCCACGTTAAACAACTCGCTAAACAGGCCGGGGACAGAAGTGATCCCGGTCGAACTTTAAGGTTCAGGCCGGGTTTTTTATGGCCTGATTTCCGTGGCGGCCCTGATCGGCCGCCGGAGGAGGTCGGTATCAAGATGGTCAATGTAAAGTCGATACCAAGTCCGGCGATCCATGCCGACGAGCGGTCGCAGGAGGCGGATCATCCAAGTTCGCAGGTGGCGCTGTTCGGCGCGGACCAGCCGTTGCCGCTCGATTGCGGCATCGATCTCGCCCCGTTCCAGATCGCCTACCAGACCTATGGCGAACTCAACGCCGACAAGTCCAACGCCATTCTGGTCTGCCATGCGCTGACCGGCGATCAGCATGTCGCCAATGTACATCCAGTGACCGGCAAGCCTGGCTGGTGGGAAACCATGGTCGGCCCCGGCCGCCCGCTCGACACCGACAGCTACTTCATCATCTGCGTCAATGTGATCGGCGGCTGCATGGGCTCGACCGGGCCGGCCTCGACCAATCCGGCCACCGGCAAATTGTGGGGGCTGGATTTTCCGATCATCACCATCCCGGACATGGTGCGGGCCCAGGCCATGCTGCTGGACCGGTTG
>DATNMT010000021.1:0-9971 GCA_035602495.1 Bradyrhizobium sp. | reverse complement strand
CCTTATTTGCGCGGCCATCCGCTCGCCGGCTGGTAACCGCCGCTCCCCTTATCGATCGATCCGCCGGCAGCGCCTTTTACGGCCGGCGGATTTTTGCCGGGCCTGGGGGGGCCGTTAACACGCTGACCACGGGTTTGGATTAATTTCGGGGAATGAGTGATTCGCTCGACCGGCTCTATCAGGCGGTGATCGCGGCCAGGGATCTCGATCCGGCGGTTTCGCGAACCGCCCGGCTGTTTCAGCGCGGCCCGGCCAAGATGGCCAAGAAACTGGCCGAAGAGGCCATCGAGGTCGTGATCGACGCCGTCAACCGCAATCCCCAGGCGGTGGTCCGCGAGAGCGCCGACCTGCTCTACAATCTCATGGTCTTATGGGCCTCGGCCGGGGTGCGTCCGGATGACGTGTGGGGCGAGATGGCGCGGCGCGAGCACTTGCTCGGAATCGCCGAGAAGATGCCGAAATCGGCCGTGAAAGTGCCCAAAGCTGCCGCTCCCCAGGTCGCCCGGCGACCAATTGTCGCGCTCGAAGGCCGCGCCCTGCGCAAGCGCCGTTGAAACCGGCCCAAATTCCGCAAATTCCCGGCATGGACAAATTCGTCCCATGGTGGTTCATCGCGCCATGCTGAGACGGATTTACGACTGGTGCATTGACGCCGCCCACAAGCCATACGCGCTCTGGATCATGGGGGCGGTCGCCTTCGCCGAAAGCTCGTTCTTTCCGGTGCCGCCGGACGTGATGCTGATCCCGATGTCGCTGGCGCGCCCGCAGCGGGCCTGGATGTACGCCCTGGTCTGCACGGCCACCTCGGTCGTGGGCGGCATGCTCGGCTATGCCATCGGCGCGCTGCTCTACGATTCGATCGGACACTGGCTGATCGAATTTTACGGTCTTGGCGGCAAGGTCGAGGCCTTCCGCGCATCGTATGCCGAATGGGGCGCGTTGATCATCATCGGCAAGGGCCTGACCCCGATCCCCTACAAGCTCGTCACCATCACCTCGGGTTTTGCCGGCTACAACATCTGGCTGTTCGTGCTGTGCTCGATCATCGCGCGCGGCGGGCGTTTCTTCGTGGTCGCCATCCTGCTCAACCGCTACGGCGAATGGATCAGGGTCAGGATCGAGAGACATCTCGGTCTTTGGGTGGCGCTCGGCGCCGCCGTGCTCGTGCTCGGCTTTATCGTCGCATTTCGAATGCTCTGAAACCCCGCGGCGGCGCGCTTTGCCGCCGCACTGCTTCAGGCTACTTTCGTCGTCATGATGCCTCGACCCGACCACCTCTTCGCGCAGGCAAGGGCGCAAGCCTCGGCCCTGGCCGCGGCGATGTCGATGCTGCTGATCGCCGCCGGCAGCGCATGGCCGCAAACCGCGCCGCCAACACCCTCGCTCGGTGTTCAGGAGCCTGCCCAGCAGAGCGCGCCGCCGCTGGCCGCTCCTGTGCCGCCATCGCCCGCGCCGGCCGGCCAGGAGAATCCGGGCCTGATCAACGAAATCGGCAAGATGTTCGAGAAATCCCTGTCGATCCTGCCGCCGTTGAAGAGCCCCAGCGAGACCATCGACGATCTCAACGCCCGCGCCAAGGATGCGACGAAGGATGCTTCCGAAGGCCTGTCGCGGCTGGCCAAGCCGGCCTCGATGGTTTCGGGCCGCGCGATCTGTCCGGTTTCGGCAAACGGCGCGCCGGACTGCAAGCTCGGCGCCGACAAGCTTCGCCAGAGCAAGGGTTACAAGGAGGGCAAGAGCCTCACCACCGATTCCGCGGAGGCCTGCTCCGCGAAAGTGTTGATCCCCGGCCGCGCGCGAAAACCCGACGACTGCCGCACCGATAATTACGTGACCCGCGCGCTATGCCAGCAGTGACCCTCGCCGGGCAAGGTTGCCTTGTTGGTATGATGTCTGGCATCCTTAGCTCCATGCGCGCTTCCCGCTGAACGACGAGAAGGATATTTGCGAATGTCCATGCCTGCCTTGTTCAAGGGCCGTCTGTCCTTACCCGTGATCGGTGCGCCGCTGTTCATCATCTCGGTGCCCGATCTCGTGATCGCGCAGTGCAAGGCGGGCATCGTCGGATCGTTTCCCGCGCTGAACGCGCGCCCGCCGGCGCTGCTCGACGAATGGCTGGTGCGCATCAAGGAAGAACTCGCAGCCTACGACAAGGCGCACCCCGAGCGGCCGTCGGCGCCGTTTGCGGTCAACCAGATCGTGCATCGGTCGAACAACCGGCTCGAACACGATCTGGCACTGTGCGAGAAGCACAAGGTGCCGATGATCATCACCTCGCTCGGCGCGCGCGAGGAGCTGAATCAGGCCGCGCATCAATGGGGCGGCATCGTCTTCCACGACGTGATCAACCAGAAATTCGCGCACAAGGCGATCGAGAAGGGCGCCGACGGCCTGATCCTGGTCTCCGCCGGCGCCGGCGGCCATGCCGGCGAGATCTCGCCGCTCGCTTTCGTGGCCGAGACAAGGCAGTGGTTCGACGGGCCGATCGCGCTGTCGGGCGCTATCGCCACCGGCCGCGCCATCCGCGCGGCGCGGATCCTGGGCGCCGATTTTGCCTATATCGGCTCCGCCTTCATCGCCACCAGGGAGGCCAATGCGGTGGAGGGCTACAAGCAGATGATCACCACCTCGACCGCGGAAGATATCGTCTATTCCAACCTGTTCACCGGCGTGCACGGCAATTACCTGAAGCCCTCGATCGTCGCCGCCGGCATGGATCCCGACAACCTGCCGGAGTCGGATGCCTCGAAAATGAGTTTCGGGACCGACGCGTCAGGCGAGCGGGCCAAGCCGAAAGCCTGGAAGGAGATCTGGGGCAGCGGCCAAGGCGTCGGCAGCGTCGGCGGAATCGTGCCGGCCGCCGAAATGATCGCCCGGTTCAAACGAGAATACGACGAAGCCGTCGATCCGCCGCTCTGACGCGGCGCATCCGGGGACCCTTGCGGCAATGATGCCGCTACTTACTCCAGTTCGATCGGCTGGTACTTGCCGCTTTCGTCAAGCGTCGTTCCCCATATCTTGTGCGACGCCTGATGTTCGGCGCGGCCGAAATTGAGCGCGGTTCCGAGGCCCAGATCGAGATTGCGCATGCTCTCGAGGTTGTCGATCAGCCGTTCGGTGTCGAGCTGCGGACCCGTCCGTTTCAGCGCCTGGATCAGGACGTTGGCGGCGACGTAGCCCTCGAGCGAGACGTAATCCGGCGCCTCACCCGGAAAATATTTCGCCAGCGCATTCTTGTATTCGAGCACCACGCTCGAATAGCCGGCAACGGCGGGCACCACCTGGGTCACGATGACGCCGGTGGCAAAGCGCGGCCCCAACAGCCCCAGCTCTTCGGCCAGCGAACTGCTGCCGACGAAGGATACGTTGGTGTAGATCATCGCGGGATAGGCGTCGCGCGTCTTCTCGATGAATTTTGCCGCCGCGCGATAGGCGGCAACCATGACCACGGCCTTGATGGCCGGCTTCTGCGTCTTCAATTGGTTGACCGCGTCGTCGACGTCAACGGTGTTGCGCTTGTAGCCCAGCCGGACAATGGCGGAGTCGCTGACGCCAAGCGCGCGAAACGCCCTGGCGACGCCGGCGAATCCCGCATCGCCATAGGAATCCTGCTGGGCGAATACGGCAATCTGCCGGGGCTGCAGCCGGCGCAACTTGATCAGATAGCGCACGACGGCATCGGTTTCCTCGGCGTAGCTCGCACGATAGTTGAATACGTAGCGATCCGGGGGATCGTTGCGCAGCAGATTGGCGCCGGTGAAGGCCCCGAAGAACAGGGTTCGCCGCTCCAGCGCAAAGGGCACGGCGACAGCAGCGGTCGGCGTTCCGACATTGCCGATGAAGCCGAACACCTGGTCCTTGTCGTAGAGCTGCTTCATGGCCTCCGGCGTCCGCGCCGGTTCATAACCGTCGTCGGCCGCCAGCAGACGGAGCATTCGGCCGTTGACGCCGCCGGTGTCGTTGACCCGGTTGAAAGCGGTGTCGATCCCGAGCTTCATCTGGCGGCCGAGTTCCTTGGCCGGGCCGGAAAAGGGTGCCGCGATGCCGAAGCGGATTTCGGCATCGGTGACGCCGCGCACCGGAGGACCAACCGGGACCGGGGCAATCGAGGTCGCGGCGACCGCGGCGGAGGGACCGATCACGCCGGTAACGCCCGACAGGGACGGTCCGGGTCCGCCAATCGAGCGTTCAAGATCGGCAAGCTGGCGCTCGGCCAGCTTGCAGTCGGTCTTTCCCATCGTCACGGCGGTGCGGCCGTCGGCGGCGCTGCGATTGAGCAGCTGCGTAAGGTCGTCCCGCTCGGCCTCGTTGGCCGCGGCTTCCTTGATCACCGCCGCGAACTTGTCGACGATGGTCTGAATGCGGGGCCGCGCGATGTCGGTGCAGGCCAGCGCCGAACCGACGATCGGTCCGACGCGGGCCGCCAGGTCGCGGACAACATCGGTGTTGCCGCCATATGCCGTGCCCGCCGCGCTTGCAAGCCAGGCACCCAATAGTACGGCGATCAAGCGAGGTGTCATCGCAAGCTCCCCACCAAGGCCGTATTGGACTCTTGATCAGGCATCTTCGATTCTCCTCCCGTAGGGTTTGTCGTTTCCACTATTGAGGCGCCTCGGCCGAGTTGGGCTTTTGACGCCATTGCACGAACTGCTGAAGCAACTGCTCGGACTCGGCGTGCGTCGCAGGCTGGGTCGCGGCCTGCGCGGGCGGCAGGATGGCCTGGAACTCGGCGATCGCGGGCTTCGATTCCTCCCGCTGGCCGGGCTGAAGCAGCGCGGTCTTCAGCGATCGCAGGATTCCGGCAGAGGTCGTGCCGGCGCCGTCCGGAAGCCGTGACGCAGGCACCATGATGACGAAGAACAGCGCCACGATCGCGGAGACGCCGACGGCCGCAGCGAAGCGGCCGACCACGCTCATCAGCGCGGCGCGGCGGTCCAGTTCGTCGGCGAGCCCGGGGGGTTCCTGAATAACCTCCGGGTCGAGCGGATGCCACAGTGCATCGGAGACCGCGTTCTCGAGCTGGGTGTCGAGCGAGGCCGGCGAGAAGATCGGGTCTCTCGCAGGTTCGGATTTCATTTCGCGCGAGGCGGATGATCGTTGCTCCGGCTTTTCGCGCATCCAGCGCGGTGCATAATAACTGGGGTCGTTTGGATTGAGATGGTCGAGCTCACTGACGCTACTCATACGCTACTCCTCATGACGCTTGGGAATCGTACCGCGGTCACCGGCCGGCGCCGCAGTAACTGACCTGTTGACGTTTCTCTGAACGTATCGGACCAGGTTTCAAAGCAGTGAGGGCGGCCGTCCCGGATCATCCCGGATCGGCCTGAAAGAGATGCAAAGTCTGAATGGAGAATTTGAATCAAACAGCGGGATGCAAAACCTGCATCATGCCTCGTTTGCATCGGCGAGCGATTGGAATCGCAAGACCGTGCCGTCCCCACCACTTCCATTGCCTCTGTCCCCTGTCCCCTGGCAACTACCGCCCGCGAACGGACGGCGGAAATCCCCCCAGCGAGCTGGCGAGATGACAAAGTTTTGATGGTACCGCGCGGAGACATTACTAAGCCCGAAACTCGACGAAATTGAGGTTAAGTTTTGTTAACCATCACTGATGGTTAACGCCGGTTAGGGTAGCTTTATCGGTCACTGACGGGGCGGCGGCGTTTGTTTCCGGAAACGACGCTGCCACAAACTCGACAAAATAACTCCACGGTTGGCCCGGCCGCCTCGCTCCACCAGCAAAAGACCGAGGACGAATCGCTCTGCGCCCTTGGCCGCGCCCGATCGGCGTCGAGGGCGTAATCGGCGGCGCCGTTAATCAGCCGTTAACTATAAGCGCCGATCTTTAACCATTCGATAAGAAAGGCGAGTCGATCCCCCATGGACGCAATCGCGAAGCCATCCCATCAACTGGTTCGGATGCGGGGCCGCTCCTACGTTGCGTTCGTATTTGCCCCGGTGGTTCCGATCGCAGGCTGGCTCGAGGAAATCGACGCAACGCTCAATCGCTCGCCCGGCTTTTTCGTCGGCAAGCCGGTGGTGCTCGACCTCTCCGCCGTGGACCTGAGCCAGTCCGCCATCGCGCATCTCATCGCAAGCCTCGAACAGCGCAACATTCGCATCCTCGGCATCGAGGGCGTGGACGAGGCCCGCCTCACCACCAGCATGCCGCCGCTGCTGACCGGCGGACGTCCCTGCGTGCTGATCCAGAATGAACCGAAAAAACCCGAGGCCAAGCCGAAGCCGAACTCGCTCGTGCACGACAGCCCGGTGCGTTCCGGCCAGTCGATCGTGTTCACCGAAGGCGATGTCACCGTGCTGGGCTCGGTCGGCTCCGGCGCGGAGATCGTCGCCGGCGGCTCGATCCATATTTACGGGACGCTGCGCGGCCGTGCCATGGCCGGCGTCAACGGCAATTCGGCGGCGCGGATTTATTGCCAGAAGATCGAAGCGGAATTGCTGGCCATCGACGGCTACTACCAGACCGCCGAGGACATCGACGCAAGCTTGCGCAATCGGCCCGCCCAGGCATGGCTGGAAGGCGACATCATGAAAATCACAGCGCTGAATTAATCGGCAAGGAGGCAAGAATGGCCAAAGTCTTGGTCGTGACGTCTGGTAAAGGCGGCGTCGGAAAGACCACTTCCACCGCGGCCCTCGGTGCGGCGCTCGCGCAGATGGGAGAGAAGGTGGTGGTGGTCGACTTCGACGTCGGGCTGCGCAACCTCGATCTGGTGCTGGGGGCGGAACGGCGGGTCGTGTTCGACCTCATCAATGTGGTGCAGGGCGTCGCCAAGCTCACGCAGGCGCTGATCCGCGACAAGCGGCTGGAGAATTTGTGGCTGTTGCCGGCCTCGCAGACCCGGGACAAGGATGCCCTCACCGACGAGGGCGTCGGCAGCATCATCGCCGACCTCAGAACCAGGTTCGACTGGATCCTGTGCGACAGCCCGGCCGGCATCGAGCGCGGCGCGACGCTGGCGATGCGCTATGCCGACGAGGCCGTCATCGTCACCAACCCGGAAGTCTCCTCGGTGCGCGACTCCGACCGCATCATCGGCATGCTCGATTCCAAGACCGTCAAGGCCGAGAAGGGCCTGCGTGTCGAGAAGCACGTGCTGATCACCCGCTACGACCCGGTGCGTGCCTCGCGCGGCGAAATGCTCAGCATCGACGATATTCTCGAGATCCTGGCGACGCCGCTGCTCGGCATCATTCCCGAGAGCCAGGACGTTCTCTTGGCGTCGAACGTCGGATCCCCGGTGACCCTGAACAACGCCGCCAGCGCGCCGGCCCGCGCCTATGTCGACGCGGCGCGCCGTCTGATGGGTGAGACGGTGGACATGGTGGTGCCGGTCGAGCGCAAGGGCCTGATGAACCGGTTGCTGGGACGGAGGGCTGCATGATTAGTCTGCTGCGGCGCTTCAGCGGCAGACCTGCCACCGCGCCCGTGGCACGGGAACGGCTGCAGATTCTGCTGGCGCATGAACGCGGCTTGCGCGGCCAGCCCGATCTCCTGGGATTGCTGCGGGCGGAGATCCTCGCCGCGGTCTCGCGGCATGTCGTGCTCGATCCGGACAAGGTCATCGTCAGGATGGACCGCGGCCCGAATGTATCGACGCTGGAGGTCGATATCGAAGTGCCCAACGCATTCGAAGGATCGCTCGCGGCCGCCGGCTGACGATCGGACAAGCAGGCAATGAACTTCCCGCCGCGCTCGCTGGACGCCATCTATCGCGTGGAAGGCGATCGCGTCGTCACCGGCCCCAACGCGGCCGGCCCCTGGGATGCCGGCATGCAGCACGGATCGGCACCGGCGGCTTTGGTCGTATGGGCCGCGGAAGCGATCCCCACTCCCGAGCCGATGGCCATTGCACGTGTCACGATCGATCTGATGCGCCCGGTGCCGCTGGCACCGCTGACGCTTCACACCGAGGTGCTGCGGCAGGGACGCAAGATCCAGCTTTGCGCCGTCAGGCTCATGGCCGATGCCGTCGTCGTGGTCGGCGCCACCGTGCTCAAGACCAGGACGCAGGCGCTTGAATTGCCGTCCGAGGTCGAAGATCTGCCGGTCGAACTGCCCGGACCCGATCAGTCGCCGCCGGATCCCGCGACCTTCTCGAGCAGTCCGTTCGTCACCGGCATCTCGCTGCGCGCCGCGCGCGGCCGGTTCGGCGTGCCGGGGCCGGGCGCGATCTGGTACCGGGTCGACCGGCCGCTGGTCGAGGGCTCGGAAGTCTCGCAGGCGACGCGCGCCGTGGTCGCCGCTGATTTCTGCAACGGCACCGCGGCGGCGCTGGATTTCCGGCAATGGACCTTCATCAATGCCGACCTCACCGTCAGCTTTGCGCGGCAGCCGTTGGGAGAGTGGATTCTGCTCGATGCGGAATCGTGGATCGGCCGCGACGGCGCCGGCCTTGCGATGGCGCGGCTTGCGGATAGAAGCGGCTATTTCGGCCGAGTCGTGCAGAGCCTCGTCGTCGAGAGGCGCTAGACCGCGCATCGCATCAAGATAGGCCCTCTCCGCGCGAAAGATTTTCGGATAGTCTCCGATCGAAGTTTTGATCGGAGCCATCATGACCTCGACGCGGCCCGCACTTCCCATGACCGGTGGCTGTTCATGCGGCGCGATCCGCTATGAGATCACGTCGTTTCCGCTGCTGCTCTACACCTGCAATTGCACGAATTGCCAGACCGCGTCCGGCAGCGCGTTCGCGTTGAACATGCCGGTGCTGGCCAGGGATTTTCATATCCGGCAAGGCGAACCGAAAGGCTGGCACCATATTTCGCCGATGGGCGTTGCGGTCATATCCTGGTTCTGTCGGGATTGCGGCGGCAGGCTCTACGGCGATCGGGCGGGGCGCGAGAACATTGTCAACCTTCGCGCCGGCACGCTCGACGAAACCACGTGGCTGGTTCCGGTCGCGCATATGTACATGAAAAGCGCGCAGCCTTGGGGGCTCCCCGCGGCCAACGCCGAGTGCCACGCGATCGGCCCGAACGATTTTCAGGAGATGGCCAAAACCTGGCGCGCGATGTGGCCTGAATTCTTTCCGTAACAATAGCTCCATCAGGTCTGATCGCGGCATCGTCCAGCATCGGGCTTGACATGTGACCAAATGGTCACCTATTATCCACACCCATGGATGCTGTGTTCAGAGCGCTCGCGGACCCGACGCGTCGAAGCCTGCTTGACGAGTTGTTCAGGAACGACGGGCAGACGCTGAGCGCGCTCGAGGAGCGGCTGCCGATGACGCGCTTCGGTGTGATGAAGCACCTGAAGTTGCTCGAGGAGGCCGGTCTCGTGGTGAGCCGGCGTCGCGGGCGCGAGAAACTGCACTTTCTGAACCCGGTTCCGATCCGGCTTGTTCACGACCGCTGGGTGAGCAAATACGCCGAACCCTGGGCCGCCGGACTGAGTGACCTCAAGCACCAACTGGAGAAGACGATGGAGAAGGTTTTCGAAATCTACATCAAGACGACGCCCGAGCGCCTCTGGCACTCGATCACCGACGCCGAGATGCGGCGCAAATACAATTTCGGAGCCGTCGTCACATCGGACTGGACGCGGGGCTCGCGCTACGAGGGCCGCGGCAACGGCAACCTGATCTTCGAGGGCGAAAATCTGGAGGTCGATCCGCCGCGCCGGCTGGTCCAGAATTTCAGGGCGCTGTGGGGCGAGGACGTCAAGGGCGACGGGACGTCGCGGGTGACCTGGGAGATCGAGCCGATCGGCGATTCATGCCGGCTGACGGTCATCCACGATCAGCTGCGCGAAGGCGCCAACAACCAGCTTTACGGCGGCTGGCCGATGGTTCTGTCGGGCATCAAGACGCTGCTTGAGTCCGGTGAAATTCTGACCACGCCCGGATCGTTGCGCTGGATACAAGGCAAGCCCGAGCATCTCTCCGAAATCCGCAGATCGCGCTCGAACCCTGGATGGAACAGACAACATGCCAAAACTGGTC
>DATNMT010000016.1:0-25317 GCA_035602495.1 Bradyrhizobium sp. | reverse complement strand
CCCGCCCGGCGAAAACGCTTTGCGATCAAGCCTCAGCTCGCCAGCGCCACGCCACCATCGGTCAGCCGCACAAAACCGTGTTCGACCACGGCGTTGCGGCCACGGTGTTTGGCGGCGTAGAGGGCGGCATCGGCCGCCTCGATCAGGTCGCCCGGCGTCAGCGCGCCGTTGGGCCGGGTGCAGGCGACGCCGACGCTGACGGTGACGGTTTGATAGCTCGAGGTGGCGTGGGGCATGGCCAGGTTCTGCACCTCGGCGCGCACGATTTCGCCGATCTCGCGGGCGCGGCCAACGTCGGTGTTCGGCAGCAATAGACAAAATTCCTCGCCGCCGTAGCGGCCGGCAAAGCCCATGGTTTCGGCCGCTATTCCGGCCAGTGCTTCGCCGATCCGGGTGAGGCAGGCGTCACCTTCGGGATGGCCGTAGTTGTCGTTGAACAGCTTGAAGTGATCGACGTCGATCATCAGCAGCGACAACTCGCAGTCATATTGCTGGGCCTTCATCCATTCGAAATCGAGCCGGCTCTGGAAGCCGCGCCGGTTGGCCAGTCCCGACAGCATGTCGATCGACGCCATCACGGTCAGCCGGTCATTGGTGGCGACCAGTTCGCGCTCGCGTTCGATCAGCTGCGCCGCCATGGCGTTGAAGGCGCGGGCAAGTGGCACGAATTCCTGCGGCAGCCGGCTGCGCGCCGCGCGCCCCGCCCAGTCGCCCTGGCCGAAGCGCTTGGCCATCGCCGCCAGCATCTCGATCGGGTGAATGATCAGCTTCTCGGCGGCGACCAGCGCGCCGAGCAGCACGAACAGGCAGACGAAGCCGAGCTGCAGATAGGCGGTGCGGATATCGCGATTGATGGCGGCCGACACCTTGGCTTCATCGATGCTGACGATCAGCCGCAAATCGGTCCCGGCGATGCGGGCAAAGTCGACGGCATGCTTCGATCCGTCGGCGGCGACGACCGCAACCGATCCCTCGGCCTGATCCGAACCAAACGCCTTGTCGGAGATGGAGGACAACAGCGGCATGGTATCCAGCGGCCGCCCGATCATGCTGGCCTGATCCGCCGGCGCCGCCAGCACAGTGCCCGTGCTGTCGACCAGTGCGGCCGAAACCCCGGACCGGCCGCCGAGATTGCTCATGATCTTCGACATCCAGTCGAGACTGACGCTGGCGAGAATCACCGAATCGGATTCGTCGTTGATGGCGGATACCGGATAGGCCGCCATCACGATCGGCTTGTTGGTGGGCCTGGCGAGCAGAAAATCGCTCAACACGAAGTCGCGGCTCTGCCGCGCCTTGATGAGATAGCCCCGGTCACTGAGGTCGAGACCGACGTACATATTGTTGGTCGAGCATTGCACCCGTCCGTCCCCGCCGACAAACAGCAGGGTACGGATCCACGGCAGGTTGGCCGGCAGGCTGGCGCGCAGGATGTCGCAGCTGCGGCCGACGCCGCCGGAGGAGGCGCGAATATAGGCCGCCGATTTCAGGATGGCTTCGACCGAGGAGACGACTTCGCGCTGGGCCTCTGCGCTGTGCTGGGCGAGGGTGGCGAATTCGCGGGAGGCCAACGCGACCTGCTTGCCGCGGGCCTCCTCGAGCGAACGGGCGCGTTCCAGCATCAAGGGCGTCACCAGGATCAGCGCCAGCAATGCAAGCCGCGCGCGGATTCCGAGAAGCTTCTTGAGTTTCACTCTTTTGCGGTTGAAACTAACGCGTGACATCTTCGTCCCCCCACCCCAGATGCAAGGTAATGGGAAGGGTTCAAAAAGCCTTTCCCGAACTCGGTAAAATTCGAATTACCCCGTAACTTTACGAGCCACGGACGACATGACGCCGCAAAATCCCTCGCCGATAACCGCGCCTTTACCAAGCGGGCTCGCGACCGTGCAGCAGGAGATCGCACGCGCCTGCCGGGAAGCGCGCCGCGACCCGGCGTCGGTGATACTGGTCGCCGTATCCAAAACTTTCGCAGCCGACGCCATCACGCGCGTAATCGAAAACGGACAGCGCGTTTTCGGCGAGAATCGCGTGCAGGAAGCCAAGGCGAAGTGGCCAGGGTTAATGGCGGCTTACCCCGGCCTCGCATTGCACCTGATCGGGCCGCTGCAATCCAACAAGGCGAAAGAGGCTGTGGCGCTGTTCGACGCCATTCATTCGGTCGATCGTCCGAGCATTTGCGAAGCGTTAGCCAAGGAAATCGATTCCCAGAAGCGCCAGCCGCAATTGTTCGTCCAGCTCAATACCGGCGAAGAGCCGCAGAAGGCGGGCGTCGCGCCGGCCGAGGCCGACGGCTTCATCGCCAGCTGCCGCGACAAATACGGCTTGAAAATTTCCGGCCTGATGTGCATTCCGCCGCTCAACGAGCCGCCGGCGCCGCATTTCGCGCTGACCGCAAAGATCGCCGCGCGCAACGGGCTTGCGAGCCTGTCGATGGGAATGAGCGCCGATTTTGTCACCGCGATCGCGTTGGGCGCGACCCATGTCCGCGTCGGCTCGGCGATCTTCGGGGCGCGGTGAGATTTGTCGTCTCGGCGAGATGGTCGCGCTCCCCCTCGCCCCGCTCTTGCGGGGAGAGGGTTAGGGTGAGGGGCTGCTTCCGCAAATTCTGCAGAAGATGAGTACGCGGCGACTCCCCTCACCCGGATTGCATTGCATGCAATCCGACCTCTCCCCGCAAGCGGGGCGAGGTGTAGAAATTCTCGCCTACTCGAACCTCACCGACGCCTTTCCCAACACCCCAAAATCGGCCTCGAACAAGTCGCCCGACGCGATCGGCAGCGGCGGGTGGCAGGTGCCGGTCGTCACCACTTCACCCGCGCGCAGCGTCACGCCGAGCTCACGCAGTTCGTTGGCGAGCCAGGTCAGTGCGATCAGGGGATCGCCGAGCACATTCTTTCCATGACCGATGAATTTTCTTCCGCGCAGCGTAATGACCGGTCTTTCCTCGACCAGATCGAGCCCGCGCCAGTTCGCCTTGGTTGGCGCGCCGAGCACGAACAAGTGCGCGCAGGCATTGTCGGCAATGATTTGCTCCGCTCCCGCGCTGACGAAATCGGAAAACCGCGAATCGGGAATCTCGATCGCCGGATGCAGGGTGCCGACCGCGTCCAGGACCTCCCGCACCGTGTAAGCCCGGGGTCGCGGCGGCAGGTCGGCCTGCATGCGGAAGGCGAATTCGGGCTCGCCGACCCGCATTTCGTTTCCCGCCATCGAGGCCGTGCCGCCATCGGCGATCACGGTTTCGGGCAGGATGCGCCCGGCCATCGGGCCGTCGACATTGATGTGCTTCTGTCCCGCCTCGCTGGTGGCGGCGATCTTCCAGCCGAACCGTTTTCCGCTCGAGTAATTCTCGATCCGCGCCTGGATCGCATAAGCCTCGCTGCGGTCGGAAGGGCGCAGCGGCTTTTCGAGGTTGGCGAGCTTGGTGCCGGCGCGCCAATGATCGTGCAGCGTCCGTGACGCCGCCGCTATCTGTTTCTCGTCGAGCATCTCTTGCTGTCCCTCGATCCCTACCCAATCACGATCTTCGTCTGCGGCCCCAGCCGCTGCAACAACCGCAACATCGCCGCCTTGGTCATCGACACGCATCCAGCCGTCGGACCAAAATTGTCGCGCGCCAAATGCAGGAATACCGCGCTGCCGCGGCCCGTGATTCGTGGCGACGTGTTGTGATCGATCTCGACGACGAAGTCGTAGAGGTGGTCATCGCGCATTAGCCGGTCGCCGCTGCGGGCCGCGTCCAGCCGCACCGGTCGGTTGTAGTGGCGGCTTGAAGGGTCTTCGCACCAGGCGTCTTCGGGCCCGATGGCGCGGACGGCCAGGAATGTCCGTGGTCTCGGGTGGCGGTCGGCGCGCCACCACAATTGCCGCGGCCGGAACGTGCCCCTGGGGGTCCCGCCATCGCCCTCGCGTTTGTTGGCCATGATGCCGCCCCGCCCCAGTGCGACCGGCACAGTCCTGCCGCCAGCCGTGAGCCAGCCCCGGCGCGGATTGCCGGCGGCCGCTCGAACGCTTATCGCGGCCAGCGGCCGATCACGCGGATGTGTTTGATAAGCAATTGAAATATCGGAATTTTCCATTCGATTGACGAATCCCTAAATGGTCTGCCCCGCCCGCAAATGCCTCAATTCCCCATTACAGGACATTCATCTAAACGACCGCGAATTCTGGGGTAGACTGTGCTTCGGCTTGTGAATCTGTAACAGCCTCCTACCTCAAGACGAATAAGACCTGACTTAACGCGACTCTACCCAACCGGACGAAGGCTAAAGGCGCTTACCTGCACCCGCTGCCCCCCAGAGGATTGTACCCATGGCCAATGCCCGCAAGATCCTGATCGTGGATGACGACACCGATCTGCGCGATACCTTGGTGGAGCAATTATCGCTGCACGACGAGTTCGAGGCCTCAGCCGTCGACACCGGCGCCAAGGGCGCCAGCGCGGCCAAGGCCAATGCCCCCGATCTGGTGTTGATGGATGTCGGGCTGCCGGATACCGACGGGCGCGAAGTCGTGCGCTCCTTGCGCAAAGGCGGCTTCAAGGCGCCGATCATCATGCTGACCGGGCACGATACCGATTCCGACACCATCCTCGGGCTCGAATCCGGCGCCAACGACTATGTGGCAAAGCCGTTCCGATTCGCGGTGCTGCTGGCACGGATCCGGGCGCAGCTCCGCCAGCATGAGGCGAGCGAGGACGCGGTGTTTTCCGTCGGTCCTTACAGCTTCCGGCCCGGCTCCAAGATGCTGACCGGCGCCAATGCCAGGAAGGTCCGACTGACCGAGAAGGAGACCGCGATCCTGCGGTTCCTGTATCGCGCCGGCCAACTGCCGGTCTCGCGCGAGACGCTGCTGCAGGAGGTCTGGGGCTATAATTCGGGCGTTACCACCCACACCCTGGAAACCCACATCTACCGGCTACGCCAGAAGATCGAGAAAGATGCGGCCAATCCCGAGATCCTGGTGACGGAAGCCGGTGGCTACAAGCTGGTGCCGTGATACGATTCGGGCCGCGATTCGTATTATTTTCATTTAGCGCGCCCCGAATACCGGTTCTGCATGTCGATCGAAGATGATGTTGCCCTGCTCGAGCGTGTCCCGACCCTGCGGCTGTTGGGAACGCCGGCGCTGCGCATGCTGGCGATCGGCTCCGAGCAGCGCAATATCGGGCGCGGCGAGATGTTGTTCAGTGCCGGCGACGATGCCGATGCCGGCTTTATCGTTCAGCGCGGCGCGTTCCGGATCGAGGACGGCAGCGGCGCCGAAATGATCGCGGGTCCCGGCGCGTTGATCGGCGAACTCGCGCTGATCACCGCGATGCGGCGGCCGTCGACGGCGATCGCACTGGAAAATTCCTCGGTGATTCGGGTGGCGCGCAGCCTGTTTCAGCGCGTGCTCGAAAGCGATCCCGCCGCGGCGCGCCGGCTGCGCGATGAATTCGCCGCCCGCACCAGCCAGATCGCCAGTGATATATTGATGGCCGGCGCCAAGCTGAGTATTTGATTCCTGCTGTCGTCCCTGCGAAAGCAGGGACCCATACGCCGCGGCTTCTCGATAAGGCGCGGTGGCGGACGGCTTCTGCAATAAAATAATAAGCATCGGTGGTTATGGGTCCCTGCTTTCGCAGGGACGACGAGGCTTCACACCTCCAGCGTCACCGTCACGGGCACGTGGTCGGATGGCCGATGCCAACCGCGCGCGTCGCGGGCGATCGTGAAGTCGCTGACACCGTCTTTCAGCGCGCGCGATACCCAGATGTGATCGAGCCTGCGGCCGCGGTCGCCCACCGTCCAGTCGGCGGCGCGATAACTCCACCAAGTATAGACTTTTTCCGACAGCGGAATGCGTTCGCGCGCGACATCGATCCAGTCGCCATGCGCCTGCGCCCCCAGGAGCTTCTCGCATTCGATCGGCGTGTGGGAGACGACCTTCAATAATTGCCTGTGCGACCAGACGTCGTTCTCATGCGGCGCGACATTGAGATCGCCCACCAGGATGTGGCGATCGTCGCCGCGCGGATGCAGCGGCTCGCAGGCTTTCATCTCGTCGAGGAATTGCAGCTTGTGGCCGAACTTCGGGTTGACCTCGGGATCCGGAATATCGCCGCCCGCCGGGACGTAGAAATTATGCACCACCAGCGGCTTTGCCAGCTGCGCCTTTTCACCGAACGCCACCGAGATGTGACGCGAATCGATGTTGTCGCAGAAGGTTCGGATATCGGTGGTCTCGAACGGCAATTTCGAGACCACGGCGACGCCGTGATAGCCCTTTTGCCCGTTCAGCGCGACGTGCTCGTAGCCGAGGCGCCTGAAACGCTTCAGCGGAAAGGCGTCGTCGATACATTTTGTCTCCTGCAGACACAAGACGTCCGGCCGCACCGCCTTGATGAATTTGGCGACCAGGTTGATGCGCAGGCGCACCGAATTGACGTTCCAGGTGGTCAGGGAAAACCGCATCGGGAGGATTTATCAGGGGAAAGTCAAAAAGGACACGCCTCATCCTGAGGAGCGGCCGCTTGGCCGCGTCGCGAAGGATGAGTTGATTGTGCGGCCATCCTTCAAGACGCGCGCAAAGAGCGCGCTCCTCAGGATGAGGGTCGGTGGTCGCGGCTGGGCGCGGTTTCTAACCCGGCGGCACGGCGTAGTTGGTAAAGTCGATCTTGAACAGGCCGGGATCGACCTTTTTGGTCGAATCCAGATTATAGACCGCGACCGTGGTGTCGTAGCCCTGCGGGTCGGTCACGGTCCATTGCTTGAGCTGGCCGTCCTTGGCGCCGACCATCAGCATCAACCGGCTGGTACCGATCAGCGCCTGCTTCTCCTCGATGGTGACGCTGACGAAAACATCATCGGCGGTCACGTTCACCACGTTGGTGTCCTTCAACAGGTCGATGCGGTCCGACAACAGGTAGCGCAGCGGCGTCTGCGACAGCGGATAGATGTCCTGGGTCGCAAGCTTGCGGTCGCGCACCGCCACCGACGATCCGTCGGCGATGATATCGATCGGGCTCGGCGGCTCGTATTCGAAACGCACCTTGCCCGGCTTCTGGATATAGAAATCGCCCTTGGTCTTGCTGCCGTCGGGCCCGACCTGGACGAAATTTCCGACCAGCGTCTGCAGCGAGGACAGATACGAACTCACCTTGGCGGCCTGCGCCTTTTGATTGGTATCGAAGCTCGCGAAAATATTGGCGGGAATATTTCGGTGCGGATCGGGGATCACCGGATCCGGAGGCGCCGCCGGAGTTGCGCCGGTTGTCAGCGGGCCCTTCTGCGCATCCGATACACTCATCTGGACGTTGCTGCGCGCCTTCGGCGCGGGCTTCGGAATCGGCACGTTTTGCGCGGAGGCGGACGTCATCACCGACATAACCGCGGACGCTGCGATCAGCAACGCGAAGGCGCGGCGCATGGCGGTGCCAACGATTCGTTCGGTGATCTCAAGTTTGGGATTTCTGTTCAACGCGTGGTCCTGTCAGGCTTTCGGGCATTTTATCGTGGTTTCGGACAAAGGAGGTATCGTTTTTCCGTGAAAACCGGCAGCTCCTTGCCTCGATGCGTATCTCAAAAGCGGCTTTCCTCCTCTTCGACCAGGATCTCGCGCTTTCCGGCATGATTGGCCTGTCCGACGATGCCTTCGAGTTCCATCCGCTCCATCAACGAGGCGGCGCGGTTATATCCGATCTGCAGCCGGCGCTGGATATAGCTGGTGGAGGCCTTGCGGTCGCGCTTGACGATCGCCACCGCCTGCGTGAACAGGTCGCCGCCGCCATCGCCGCCCATGCCGGTGGAATCGAACACCGCGCCGTCTTCGTCGGTGGGCTCTTCCGCTGTGACCGCTTCGAGATATTCCGGCGCGCCCTGCGTCTTGAGATGGCGCACCACCTTCTCGACTTCTTCGTCGGAGACGAAAGGTCCGTGCACGCGGCTGATGCGGCCGCCGCCGGCCATGTACAGCATGTCGCCCTGTCCGAGCAGTTGCTCAGCGCCCATTTCGCCGAGGATGGTGCGGCTGTCGATCTTCGAGGTAACCTGAAACGAGATGCGGGTCGGGAAGTTCGCCTTGATGGTGCCGGTGATGACGTCGACCGAGGGCCGCTGGGTGGCGAGCACCACATGCAGGCCGGCGGCGCGCGCCATTTGTGCGAGTCGCTGCACCGCGCCTTCGATATCCTTGCCCGCGACCATCATCAGGTCGGCCATTTCGTCGACGATGATGACGATATAGGGCAACGGCTCGAGATCGAGTTTTTCGTCTTCGTAGATCGCCGTGCCGGTTTCCTTGTTGAAGCCGGTATGCACCGTTCGCGTCAGCTCCTCGCCCCTGGATTTTGCCTCCACCAAGCGGGCGTTGTAGCCGTCGATGTTGCGCACGCCGAGTTTGGACATTTTCTTGTAGCGCTCTTCCATCTCCCGCACGGCCCATTTCAGCGCGACCACCGCCTTCTTCGGGTCGGTCACCACCGGCGTCAGGAGATGCGGAATGCCGTCATAGACCGAGAGTTCGAGCATCTTGGGATCGACCATGATCAGGCGGCATTGATCCGGGCGCAGCCGGTACAACAGGCTGAGGATCATGGTGTTGATGGCGACCGATTTGCCGGAGCCGGTGGTGCCGGCGATCAACAGATGCGGCATGCGCGCCAGATCGACGATGATGGAATCGCCGCCGATGTTCTTGCCGAGACACAGCGGAAGCTTCGCCACCGATTCGTTGTAATCCTTGATTGCCAGCAATTCGCGCAAATAGACCTTTTCGCGATGCGGGTTCGGCAGTTCGATGCCGATGGCGTTGCGGCCGGGCACCACGGCGACGCGCGCCGAGAGCGCGCTCATCGAGCGTGCGATGTCGTCGGCAAGGCCGATCACGCGCGAGGATTTGATGCCTGGCGCGGGCTCGAGTTCGTACAGGGTCACGACCGGGCCCGGGTGGGCCTTGACGATCTCGCCGCGGACGCCGAAGTCCCCGAGCACGCCTTCCAGCGCGCGCGAGTTGTTGTCGAGTTCCGACTTGCTGAGCGGCTGGCGGTCGGAGGCCTTCGGCGCGGTCAGCACGTTGATCGGCGGCAGCTCGAAGCGGTCGGACGATTTGCGCGACGCCGCGCGGGCCGCCGGCTTCTTGCGCGGGGCGCGCGCGACCGGAACATCCTCTTCCTCGTCGTCTTCGCCGTCGTCGAAATCTTCTTCGGCGGGGGCCAATGATGGTCCGGCGCGGCCGCCGAGGCTGGGCTCCTGGCGTTCGAACGAGATGGCACGCGGCGCCGGTGCGCTCGAGACCAGCGAGCGATAGGCCGCGGCCAACAACCATCCAAGCCGCGCCTTCGTGCTCATCAGCGCATGAAACGCCCATCCGAGCGAGACCGAGCCAGAGTCCTCTTCCTCGGCAAAGGGCGCGTCATCGTCCTCGATCTCGGTCAATTCCTCTTCCTGCGGCCGCGAACCAAAGCCTGCGGCGATCAGGAAGGTGGCGACGGAGCCGGTGAAAAGAACAAGGCCGAGCGCGAGGCGATAGACAAATCCGGGCGGACCGAACACCACCGCGGGCGCACGCACCATCGCGTCGCCGACGACGCCGCCCAGCCCGGTCGGCAGCGGCCAGGCGCCGCCGTGCGGCCAGCAGCTTGCAAATCCCGCCGAGATCACCGTGCAGAGGATCCAGCATCCAAGCCGCAGCGCCTCGCGGTCGAAACTGCGGTGGGTCAGCATGCGCCAGCCCCACACCGCCACGGGCATGATCAGCATGATCGCGCCGAGGCCCAGAATCTGCATCAGCAGATCGGCGCCGATCGCGCCGGGATAGCCGACGACATTGCGGATCGCGCGTGACGTCGCGTGGCTGAGGCTCGGATCCTGCACCGACCACGTCATCAGCGCCGTCGCCGCCACCCCGGCGAGCGCGATCAGGCCAAGCCCTGCGAGTTCGCGCAGGCGCCGCATCAGGGCGTCGCGGATCGCGGCCGGCAGATGGCCGACCAGAGGAATGACGCGTTCGATCGCCGGCGTGCCCATTTAAGCCTTCGCGACTAGGTTGTTACGTTTGCGCATGATCTCTTCGCAAGACCCGTTCCCATTTTCATGGACCATGCCTTAGTCCAGAATTTCGACCAGCCGGTGCAATGCCTCGGCCGTTGTTTCACTGTCCGCTACCAGCGCCAGGCGGATGTAGCCTGCGCCGGGATTAGAGCCGTCGGGCTGCTGGCGCGCCAGATAGCTTCCGGGCACCACGCGCACGCCGCCGTCCTTGTAGAGTTTGATCGTCGCCGCTTCGTCGCCGCCGCGTTCCGAGACGTCGAGCCAGACGCAGAAACCGCCGGCGGGCCTCGCATAGCCATAACGATTGCCGAGGATCTGGTCGGCGAGATCGAATTTGATCCGATAGAGCCTGCGATTTTCCTCGACATGCGCCTCGTCGCTATAGGCCGCGATTGCGACGTGCTGCAGGGGCACCGGCACCTGCGGCGCCGCGACATTGCGCAGCTCGTGAAACAGGCTGAGAAATCTCTTGTCGCCGGCGGCGAAGCCGACGCGCATGCCAGGCAGGTTGGAGCGCTTCGACAGCGATTGAAACGCCACCACATTGGCAAAATCGGGCCCGGCGCATTGCAGCATGCTGCCGGGCGCCTGCCTGGTGTAGATTTCCGAATAGCATTCGTCGCTCAGAATCATGAAGCCGAAGCGGTCGGCGAGTTTTTTCAGATGGCTGAAATACGCGCGCGTCGCGACCGCACCTTGCGGGTTCGCCGGCGAAGCGATGTAGATCGCAACGGTGCGCGCCAGCGTCGCATCATCGAGCGAATCGAGGTCTGGCAAAAATCCGTTGGCGAGCGTGGTCGGCAGATAGATCGGCTCGCAGCCGGCGGCGCGGGCGCCGGCGGCATAGGCGGGATAGAACGGATTCGGGATCAGGATCGCAGGTTTGCCCTTGCGCTCGCCGACATACCGGGCGGCCGTCAGGGCCGCGAAGAACAGCCCCTCGCGGCTGCCATTGAGCACCAGAAGCTCGGTCTCGGGATCGACCGGCCGCGGCATCCGGAACCGGGTGGAAAGCCAGTTCGCGGCCGCCCGCCGGAACGTCTCGATGCCCTTGGCGATCGGATAGCGGCCGAAATCGGCAATGTGCTTGGCCAGTACAGGGCCGACAAACGCCGGCACGGGGTGCTGCGGTTCCCCCAATGATAATGTTATCAATGGCTTGCTTGGCTGATAAGGGGCCAGCAATTCGGCCAGCCGCGCGAAGGGCGAGCGCTCGCTGTCCGGGGCGCCGGCGCGCTCCGGCGCACGGGATGAAGCGGTCATGGCCATACTTTAAAGCGCCAGCACTGTTGGGCCGCCGATCGCGAGCGTGTGACCGGCTTCAAACGGATCAAATCACCATAGATACGGCGAGGTTAAGACGCGATTAACCATCGACGGAACTCGACAATTTGCAAGGTATTACCATATTATTTTGAGGTATTACCTTGGAGTGAAACGATGGCAACGACAGTTACAAGCAAAGGTCAGGTGACGATCCCAAAGCCGGTCCGCGATCACTTGGGGATCGTTCCGGGTAGCCAGGTCGCGTTCCGGCGCGCTGCTGACGGCAGCATCGTCATCGAGAGGGCGGACGCGAGCGAGCCGCAGCCCAGCAGATTTGCCAAAGTCCGGGGCTCCGCAGGGCCGGGCATGACGACCGACGAGCTAATGGCCCTGCTGCGTGGCGAGTCAGAATGACGCTGATCGATTCAAACGTACTGCTCGACGTCGTAACCGATGGCGAAGTTTGGGCGGATTGGTCTCAAATTCAGCTTGAACGAGCGGCTCTGCATGGGCCGCTAGTTATCAATAGCGTGATCTATGCCGAAATTTCCACACGTTACGCGACGGTTGACGCCGTTGACTCCATGCTCATCGATCTCAACATCGATGTAGCGATGACTCCGCGTTCCGCCCTGTTTCTCGCGGGCAAGGCTTATCTTCAATACCGCGCAGCCGGAGGAATGCGCACGGGCGTTCTGGCGGATTTTTTTATCGGCGCCCATGCAGCAGTCGAAGGACTACCGTTGCTGACGCGGGACTCGCGGCGCTATCGCCATTATTTTCCTACAGTGGTGTTGATCGCGCCCGAAGAAGAGAGATAGGCCGCCCCGGTTGCTATCCGTGCTGCGATCTGGGCCACTCCGAAAAAAGAAAGGGGCTCCAACTTGCGCTGGAGCCCCTCAACAGTCTGGGCATTGCCGGGTATGTGCCCAAACCGTAGTTCTGGACGCGACCTAACTAGATCGCGCCCCGGGGAGAACTCACATATTGTAGGCGCGCTCCGTGTGCTCGGTGATGTCGAGACCTTCACGCTCGCTCTCGACGTTGGCGCGCAGGCCGACGATGACGTCGACCACCTTGTAGAGGATCGCCGAACCGATGCCCGACCACACCAGCGTAGTACAGACGCCCCAGGTCTGGGAGATCATCTGCGCCGCGAAGTCGTAGTCGGCGATCTTGCCGGTGGTGTAATCCATGATGCCGGCACCGCCGAGCGCCGGGTTCACCAGGATGCCGGTGCCGAGCGCGCCGACGATGCCGCCGATGCAGTGGACGCCGAACACGTCGAGCGAGTCGTCGTAGCCAAGCGCGTTCTTCACCACGGTGCAGAAGAACAGGCAGACCACGCCGACCACCAGACCGAGCACGATCGCGCCCATCGGGCCGGAGTAACCGGCCGCCGGCGTGACCGCCACCAGTCCGGCCACCGCGCCCGAGATGGCGCCGAGTACGGATGGATGACCCTTGATGATCCACTCCGCGAACATCCACGACAGCGCCGCCGCCGCGGTTGCGACGAAGGAGTTGGTCATGGCGAGAGCGGCGCCACCATTGGCCTCCAGGTTCGATCCGGCGTTGAAGCCGAACCAGCCGACCCAGAGCAGCGAGGCGCCGATCATCGACATGGTCAGCGAGTGCGGCGCCATCAGGTCCTTGCCGTAACCGGTGCGCTTGCCGATCAGGAGCGCGCCGACCAGACCGGCGATGCCGGCGTTGATGTGCACCACGGTGCCGCCCGCAAAGTCGATCGCGCCCTTCTTGAAGACCCAGCCGGCGTCGGCGTTGACTTCATCGAGCTTGGCCTGCGCCGCGGTCTTGGCCGCCGCATCGCCCGCCGCGGCGAGCGCCTTGACCGCATCCGAGATCGCGTCCGGTCCAGCCCAGTACCAGACCATATGCGCGATCGGGAAATAGACCAGCGTGGCCCAGAGCGGGATGAACAGCGCGACTGCCGAGAACTTCATGCGCTCGGCGAAGGCGCCGACGATGAGGGCCGGTGTGATGGCCGCGAACGTCATCTGGAAACAGACGTAGACGAGTTCGGAGATGTTGGCGTCGACGCTGAAGGTTGCCGCCTTGGAATCGGTGGTCACGCCCATCAGGAAGGCTTTGGAGAAGCCGCCGATGAAGTCGGACCCGCCGGTGAAGGTGAGGCTGTAGCCGTAAAGCGCCCAGAGGATGGTGACGATGCAAACGGTGTAGAACACCTGCATCAGCACCGAGAGCATGTTCTTGGAACGGACCAGGCCGCCGTAGAAGAGGGCGAGGCCCGGGATCGTCATCAACAGCACCAGCACCGTCGATGTCAGCATCCAGGCATTGTCGCCTTTATTGACCGTGGGCTCGGCGTAGGCGGCGGTCGCGGCGAACAGGCCGACTGCGAGGGCCGCCAATCCCGCGCTATAGGGACGTTTGAACGTCATTTGTTTAACTCCTGATTGAATTTGGGTTGAGCGCGAAATCAAAGTGCCGCGGCATCGGCCTCTCCCGTGCGGATGCGTACCGCATGGTCGAGGTTGATGACGAAGATCTTGCCATCGCCGATCTGTCCGGTTTTCGCGGCTGACGTGATGGCTTCGATGGTCTTGTCGACCTGGTCCGAGGCGACAGCGACCTCGATCTTGATCTTGGGCAGGAAACTCACCGCATATTCAGCACCGCGATAAATTTCCGTATGGCCCTTCTGCCGGCCATATCCCTTGACTTCCGTCACCGTTAATCCGTGAACGCCGATGGCGGTCAGGGCGTCGCGGACTTCTTCGAGTTTGAATGGCTTGATAATCGCCATAACAATTTTCATGGGTTCCGTCCCCGCTTGGGCCCGATCGAGAGGTGACCGGACGTTCTCGACTGAGATCACCACGCGGAGAAAGTTCACTACGCGGCCACAGCCGGACCGATAGAATCAAATGCCGTGCCAGATGCCGCGCGTTCCCTAACGGACTATGAACGCGGACGTTTTCGGGCTTTGCGGGGATCGGTCCAACCTGCGCTATTCGGTCACGCCTAGAATGTAAGCACAGATGATGAAAACGTAAGCACGCCCGACTCCCGACATAATTTTGCTCACGGGAAGGGCAGAAAAACGGTATTCAGGTGGGTAGTTTTTACTGCAAGGCCTCGCCGTGCTGCGAAATGTCGAGGCCTTCCATCTCGTGCGCCTTGGAAACCCGCAGCGGGACGAAGGTGCTGACCAGCTTCAAGAGCACGTAGGTTACACCGCCGGACCACACCAAGGTGACCGCGACCCCGTAGAACTGGATCAGCAGAAGTCGCGGGTTGCCCTCGATCAGGCCGGAGGTTCCGCCGATGGAGGCGGTCGCAAACACCCCGGCCAAGAGGATTCCGGTCATTCCGCCGATGCCGTGAACCCCGAATACGTCGAGCGAATCGTCGTAGTTGAAACGGCGCTTCAGCCGGGTGCAGGCCCTGTAGCACACCAGGCCGGCGATCACGCCGATGACGAGGCCATGCCACGGCGCCACGAATCGGCTCGCCGGCGTAATCGTGCCAAGGCCCGCGATCGCGCCGATAATCATGCCGCGCACCGATGGCTTGCGCTGGTCGTCCATTCGATCGCGCCCCAGGTCAGCGCGCCGGCGCAGGCCGCCAGATGGGTCGCGACAATCGCCATCACTGCGCGCGAATTCGCACCCAATGCCGATCCGCCGTTGAAGCCGAACCAGCCGACCCACAACAGCCCGGTGCCCATCACGGCGGCAAGGCTCTGCGCCATCGTCGCCAGCACGTTCTTCTTGCGCACCATGCCGGAATAGAACAGCGCCAGGCCCGGCAGCGTCATCATCAGCACCAGCGCGGTGGCGACGATCATCCAGGCGGTGTCGGCGGCGCTGATCCCGGAGGTCTCGGCAAAGGCCGGTGTCGCAAACGCGGGGATCGCCGCAACACTGATTAGCGCAACCGACGTCGCTGCACGACCCGCAGCTGCCCCCATGATAATTCCCCGGCCGATTGTCTTATGGATTGCGTTTCCGGCGCCGCTGCCGGATGCGAATAGATTAAAGCGCGTCGCTGTCGGTTTCGCCGGTGCGGATGCGCAAGGCGTGATCGATCGGCGTCACGAAGATCTTGCCATCGCCGATCTGGCCGGTGCGCGCGCTCGAGGTGATGACTTCGACCGCCTTGTCGGCGAGGTCGGAGGCAACCGCGATTTCTATTCGCAGTTTTGGTAGAAAATTCACGACATATTCGGCGCCGCGATAGATCTCGGTGTGCCCCTTCTGGCGGCCGTAGCCCTTGACCTCGGTCACCGTCATGCCGTGGACGCCGATCGCCGTCAGCGCCTGGCGCACCTCGTCCAGCTTGAAGGGTTTGATAATGGCAACAACGAGCTTCATGGTCTGGCCTTCATTTCCTTAAGGTCCGGTCGATCGCGCTTGATTTGTCCCCGGACAAGTCTGGCAGCTTTCTGTGCAATTGGCACAAAAAGAATGCAACCAGAAGCGAAAAACAATTGCGGGAGTTCGGCTTTGGTCGATAGCCTGTGCTGAGAGGGGCTGGATATTCGATCACGATCTGATTTCATCGCCCGCGGCCGTCATGGCCTAACCGCCGGCGGCAAGCCTAAGGGAATGAAATGTCAGAGCGATCCTGGTTTTTTGCGTCTCAGGGTCAGCAGCAAGGACCGTATCCGGAAGCCCAGCTGCGCGAGTTCATTGCCACGGGAACAGTAAACGCGGAGACGCTGGTCTGGACTGACGGCATGGCGGGCTGGCTGAAGGCGCGGGAAATCCCGGGCCTGCTTGGGGGCGCCTCCGGCCCTCCGGCCGTCCCGCAGCCGGGCGGACCGTTGGTCGCTGGCGGTGGCCAGGTTGGCGTGCCGCTCTCGATCGAAGTCGGAATTTGGTCGCTGCTCGGGCGAAGCCTGCTGTTCATCATCGGATTGTTATTGGTGATCCCGGTGCCGTGGACGGCGACGGGTTTCTATCGCTGGATGGCATCCCGCGTCCGGGTACCCGGAAGGCCGAATTTCGGCTTCACCGGTCAGGTCGGCGACATCTGGTACGTGTTCGTCGCCATTGGGCTCATAACCTATGCCGGACTGACCGGGATTTCCTATCTTCCCTACATTCTCATTCCGGTTCAGGCGTATCTCTCCTGGATGACGGTGCGATGGATCGCGGCGAATCTCAGCTCGAACGGTGTGCGGCTTCCGATGGCCTTTAACGGCAGCGCGCTGGGTTATGTCGGCTGGTACCTGCTGATGTACGTTTCCGTGATCACCATCATCGGCTGGGCCTGGGTCATCACCGCCTGGATGCGCTGGATCTGCCGCAACGTCGGCGGCACCCGACGCGAGATCGGGTTCAATGCGACGGGTTGGGGAATGCTGTGGCGGACGGTGCTGTTCAGCCTGGGCTGCGGATTATTGATTCCGATTCCATGGGTACTGCGCTGGTACACAGCCTGGTATGTATCGCAATTTTCGCTGGTCGAACGAACGGCCTACGTCAACGCGTAGAGCATGATCCGGAAAAGTGGGAACCGGTTTTCCGAAAAAATCATGCTCGGACAAAAGATTAGATCATCTGCGCTGGCGCAGCGAGCCTTCCTGCGCCACCGAGGCCACCAGCGTGCCGTCCTGCTTGAAGATCATGCCGCGCGTCAGACCGCGGCCGCCTTGCGCGCTCGGCGAATCCTGGGCGTACAGCAGCCATTCGTCGGCGCGGAACGGGCGGTGAAACCACATCGCGTGATCGAGGCTTGCCGGCATCATCCGCTTGTCGAACAGCGTGCGGCCGTAGCGCGCCATCGCCGCGTCGAGCAGCGAGAAATCCGAGGCATAGGCCAGCGCGCACATGTGCAGCGCCGGATCGTCCGATAGTTTCGAGGCGGTGCGGATCCAGACATGGATGCGGCCGTCCTCGATCTTTTGACCGAAATAGCGGCCGAGCTCGACCGGGCGCAGCTCGATCGGGCGGTCGGACTCATAGTAGCGGCGGATGAATTCCGGCATCTCGCGGAACATCGGCTGCTTCGCCACTTCCTCGGCGGTGAGCTTTTCCGGCGGCGGCACGTCGGGCATCTTGTCCTGGTGATCGAAGGCGGCCTCTTCCTCGACATGAAACGACACCATGATCGAGAAGATCGCGTTGCCGTGCTGGATCGCCGTGACGCGGCGGGTCGTATAGCTCTTGCCGTCGCGCAACCGCTCGACCTCGTAGATGATCGGGATCTGCGGATCGCCGGGGAGAATGAAATAGCAGTGAAGCGAATGCGGCAGCCGGCCTTCGACGGTGCGGCACGCCGCCACCATCGCCTGTCCGATCACCTGCCCGCCGAACACCCGCTGCCAGCTTGTCTTCGGGCTGTTGCCGCGAAACAGGTTCACCTCGAGCGGCTCGAGGTCGAGAATGGAGATCAGGTCGATCAGGCCCTTGGACATTGCAGCGCTTTCGTTAGGTCATTCCGGGGCGTGGCGTAGCCTCGAACCCGGAATCTGGAGATAATCGGCGCGAGATTCCGGGTTCACGCTGATGCGTGCCCCGGAATGACATCTTGTTTCGAGCCCCTGTTTCGCCCAGCTATAGTCATGTAGCAAGTATGGTCTATGACCGCTCCGGGTAAGGTTGGGCGAGTAAGGTAAGGCATGCCGGCACAGCGAAGCATTGTCATCGGCGGCGGCGCGTTTGCGGGGCTGGCGCTGGCGGTGGCGCTGCGCCAGGGCCTTGGCGCCGACATCCCCGTCATCGTCGCCGATCCGGCACTGGCCACGCGGCCGAGCCGCGATCCGCGCGCCACCGCCATCGTCGCCGCCTGCCGGCGGCTGTTCGATGCCATCGGGGTGTGGGATCAGGTTGCTTCCGATACGCAGCCGATCCTCGACATGGTCGTCACCGATTCCAAACTGGAAGACGCGACCCGCCCGGTGTTCCTGACTTTTGCGGGGAATGTCGAGCCGGGGGAGCCGTTCGCGCATATGGTCGAAAACCGTCATTTGATCGACGCGCTGGTGGCGCGCGCGGAAGCCGAGGGCGTCGATCTCCGCGCCACCGCGGTGACCGATTTCGTCTCGCGTGCCGGCGGCGTCGATGTGACGCTGGCGGACGGCAGCACGATCGAGGCAAGCCTGTTGGTGGCGGCCGACGGCGCGCGCTCGAAACTGCGCGAACGCGCCGGCATCGCCACCCATGGCTGGGATTACGACCAGTCCGGCATTGTCGTCACCGTCGGCCACGAGCGCGATCATGGTGGCCGTGCCGAGGAACATTTTCTGCCGGCAGGACCTTTCGCCATCCTGCCCCTGACCGGCAACCGTTCGTCGCTGGTATGGACCGAGCAGCGCAGCGAGGCGGCGCGCATCACGGCCTTGAGCGAGGATGAATTCCATAGCGAACTCGAACAGCGCTTTGGCCTGCATCTCGGCGAGATCAAGGCGCTCGACAAACCGCGCGCGTTTCCGCTCGGCTATTTCGTGGCGCGCTCGTTCATCGGCGACCGGCTGACGCTGGTCGGCGACGCCGCGCATGTGATTCACCCCATTGCCGGCCAAGGGCTCAATCTGGGCCTGAAGGATGTCGCCGCACTGGCCGAGGTGATCGTCGATGCGGCGCGTCTCGGCATCGATCTCGGCCAGGCCGACGTGCTCGACCGCTACCAGCGCTGGCGGCGGTTCGACACCATGGCGATGGGGCTTGCCACCAATACGCTCAATCTTCTGTTCTCGAACAAATCGACGCTGTTGCGCACCGTGCGCGATATCGGGCTGGGACTGGTCGACCGTGCCCCGCCCTTGAAAAGCATGTTCATCCGCCAGGCCGCGGGACTAGCGGGCGAAGTGCCGCGGCTATTGAAGGGCGAGGCGTTGTAGCGAGCGAATGGCGAATAGTGAGTGGCGAATAGAAATTTCTCCACTCGCCATTCGCTACTCCCTATTCGCCGCTTCTTCACTCGATCTTCCGCGCCTCTTCCGGCAGCATGATCGGAATGCCGTCGCGGATCGGATAGGCGAGTTTGGCGGAGCGCGAGATCAATTCCTGCCGCGCCGCATCGAATTCGAGCGGAGCCTTGGTCAGCGGACAGACCAGGATTTCCAGCAATTTCAGATCGACGGTGCCTTCGAGGCGTTCGGACGGGAAACTCATACTCTTTCTCCGGGTGGGGCACGATCCGGAAAAGTGGAAACCGGTTTTCCGAAAAGATCATGCCCAAACAAATGTTCATTTGCTCTCTAGCATATCCGATCGAAACGGGAAGGAGCGCTGAACCTCAGGGCGCCGCCATCCGCAGCATTTCTTCCAGCACCGCCTGCTGTTGCGTCCGCGGCAACGGCTTGTCCGACAGCGCAAAACCGAGAAATGCCCAATAGAGAATTTGCGCCCGCGCGCGCGCCACCTCGGGCGAAAGCCCGGAGGCCCTGAACTGGCTTTCCACGTAACCCAGCCGGCGCCGGTCGATCGCCTGCACCGCGGCCCTGGCCGCAGGCTCGACCGCGGCCCAGCTGCGCACCGCGTTCTCCAGCGAAAGCCTCTCGCCGAACACCCGTCGCAGTAAAAACGGCAGCGGGTTGTCGTTGGCGGCGGCCGCCTCGACATTGGCGATGATCCGCTCGGCGGCAACCTCATGCCAATGCTCGAGGATGGCGGCGTGGAACGCGGCGATATCGGCGAAATGCCAGTAAAAACTGCCGCGCGACACCCCCATCGCCTTCGCCAGCGGCTCGGCCTTCAGTGCCGTATAACCGCTCTCGGCGAGCGTTCTGAGGCCCTGGTCGAGCCAGTCTTTGGCGGAAAGTTGATCGGCCATGGTTCTCCCTGCGGCATCTTACCATACACCAGTGTATTGACAGCCGCCAGCGCCCGCCGTAGCACCATACAGTCATGTATGGAGGGTCATTCGATGCGCGATCTTATGCTGCAAATCTCCGGGTTGGCCGCGATCGCGGCGGCCATTACCCATGCCGTGATCGGCGAGACCAGAATATTCCCGCGCGCGACCATCGAGCCGCCGCCTCTGCGCTTCCTGATCCGGCTGGTGTGGCTGGCCGGCACGATCGCCTGGATCGGCGGCGGCGTGCTTTTGATCGCCGCGCCCTGGATGGAGTCCGAGCCGGCGCGGCACTGGATCGTCGCGACGCTCGCCTGCGTGTTCGGCTTCGGCGCGCTGGCCAATGCGCTCGCCACGCGCGGCCGGCATTTTGGCTGGGTGGTGCTCAGCGCCGTGGTCGCGCTGGCGGTCGCGGGCTATTAGCCGCGCCGCAGCGACTTAGAACGGCTCTAGTTTAACGACTTAGAACGTATCTAGTTTAGAGGGAGTCTCTTTGCCCCTTCGACTGCAAGCCGCTAGCTGAGGGCATCGACCCGAATGCAGCGGATGCGAGACGAAATGCGATTGCGGATACAGCCCGAACGATTTCACGCCATTGCGCTCTGCGCGGTCGCCTCGATCCTCTGCGGCAGCGCCGCTGCGCGCGCCGAAGACGCAAGCTCCTGGCGCGACATCGAAACCAAATACATCTTCGGATTTACCACCGGCTCCGGCATCGGCCTCGAGGGCGAAAAGGAATTCACCATCGACACCATCGGCCGCTTCGGCAAACGCGATGGTCGCTACGAGGCCACCGAGACCAAGTACGAGTTCGAATTTACGCCGAGCCAGTTCATCCAGATCGAGTTCGGCGCGCTTGGATCGAACCACGATATCCGTGGCGTAACCGGGCTTGACGATCGCAATCAGGTCGCAGCGACCGGAGCCTTCGCGGAACTGCGCTATCTGGCGATCGAGCGCACCTCGAACAATCCGCTCTCGGTCACATTGGGGATCGAGCCGACGGTGCGGCTGACCGACGAGACCAGCGGCATGCGCGTGCGCAATTACGAATTAGAAACCACCGTCAACGCCGATCTCGAATTGATGAAGAACCGGCTGTTCGCCGGGTTCAATCTGCTTTACGAACCGGAGGTGACATGGACGCCGACGGGCGACGTCCAGCGCGAAGCCACCGCCGGGGTCTCGGGGGCGCTGTCGCTTCGGATCGCATCCAATGTGGTCGTGGGCGGCGAGGTCTGGTATCTCAGGCATTATGACGCGGCCGATTTGTCGGCGTTCACCGGCGATGCCGTGATGCTGGGACCGACGCTTTTTGTCCGCTTCACGCCAAAAATGTTCATGACCGCGGCCTGGAACAGCCAGGTCTGGGGACGGGAGGTGGGCAACAGCCTGCCGCTCAATCTCGCCGAGTTTCAGCGCCACCGCGCCAAACTCAAATTCGCCTGGGAATTTTGATCCTGCTCAACACCGGAACGGCTGACGGAGTGTCCAAAATGGTTGTCATGATGAGAAAGCTGGCTTTAGCCGCGCTATTTGCCGTCGCGATGCTTCCGGTGTCGCCGTCGCTGGCGCAGCAGGCGACCGAGATTCACGTGACCTATTCCAAGGGCCAGTTCCAGCCGAGCCAGGTCAGCGCACCCGCCGACAAGCCCATCACCTTCCGGGTCAAGAATCTCGACGCCAAGGCGATGGAGTTCGAGAGCACGTCGCTGCGGGTCGAAAAAGTGGTGGCGGCCAACAGCGAAGGCATCATCAACGTCCGCGCATTGAAACCCGGGCGCTACGAATTCTACGACGACTTCAACGCGGCGGCGCGCGGCGCCCTGATCGTGCAATAGGCGAACGTGCGGTGCTGGCTGCCCTCATCATTGTTTTTCGCGAAGTGTTCGAAGCCGGACTGATCGTCGGCATCGTGCTCGCGGTCACCGGATCGGTCCCCCATCGCAATGGCTGGATCGGCGGTGGGGTGCTGGCGGGTGCGCTGGCGGCCTGCCTCGTCGCAGCGTTTGCCGGTGCCCTCTCGCAGCTGTTCGCGGGCATGGGACAGGAGCTGTTCAACGCGGCCATTCTCGGCATCGCCGTGATCATGCTGACCTGGCATAATGTCTGGATGGCGCATCACGGCCGGGAAATGGCCGGCGAAATGCGCGCGGCCGGTCAGGCCGTCGCCGACGGCACCAAGTCGCTGCTGGCGCTGGCGGTGGTGGTCGGCGTTGCGGTGTTGCGGGAAGGCAGCGAGGTCGCGCTGTTCCTGTATGGCGTTGCCGCTTCCGATGGCGGTTCGGGGTTGAGCTTTGCGATCGGCGGGTTCATGGGTCTGGCGCTCGGTGTGGCTGTCTGCCTGCTGACCTATTTCGGCCTGATGCGGATTCCGCAGCGGGCCTTGTTTGCCACCACGACTGCCCTGATCACGCTGCTTGCGGCCGGCATGGCGGCGCAGGCCGTGGCTTTCCTCGAACGCGCCAACTGGCTGACATCGCTCGATACCGTGGTGTGGGATTCCGGCTGGCTGCTGTCGGAGAAAAACATCGCCGGCCGCGCCCTGCACACGCTGATCGGTTACACCGACCAGCCCACCGAAATGCAGCTTGTCGCCTATGTCGCGGTGTTGCTGGTGACGTTCATGCTGATGCGGCTGACCGGTTCGCAGCCGACCAATCGGGGCGCCTCACCCATCCCGCTCTAGCAGCCGTCGCTGCCTTCTGTGCTGCCTCACAGCCGCTTGCCGTCGCGCTCCTTGATCCAGGCCGCGACCGCCGGCAGCGCGCGGGTTTTGAGATCGGCCGAGATCGCAATCGTTTCCAGCGCCCGCGCCGTCATCACCCGGCCGCCGGAGGTCGCCTGCGCCGGCGCGAATGCCTTGAGTTCGGCGGCATGGGCGTCATCGCTGAAATTGGTCATGAAGTTGGCGATGAAGAAATCGCGGAACGTCGGTCCTTGCCTGGCGGCCAGCGCGTCCAAATTCTTTTGCACGAAGTCCCAGGCCAATTCCGGCTGTTCGCCGGAGAAGGCGACCGTGTTGATGACGCCGCCAGTGATCGTGTTCGGCAGTTCATCGGTCAGGGTCAGCGCCAGCGTGGCGCGGGCAAGCGCCGGATCGCGGGCGCTGGCTGCCGCGTAATAATAGCGCAGGCGCTCGTTGGTCACGGTGCTCTTGCGCGCCAGCGCCAGCAGCGCGTCGTAGCTCGCCCCATCGGCGCTGATGCCGACCAGATGCGCGACGGTATCGCGCAACGCGTTCGGCAGCGACTCCGGGTTCTGCAGGAAGCCCGCGAACCGCCGCTTGGCCTCGGCCAGGATCGCTTCGTCACCGAATTCGCCGAGCGCCGAGATCAGGCTGGCGCGCAGCAGCGTGTCGTCATCGTCGCCCGCGCCGCTGCCGTCCCAGCCGAGCCGGTCGAACAGCGGCCGCAGTCTGGCGCGCGCATAGGCCTGCAGCGCCGGGCGCTCGGGGCGATCGAGCGCCAGCCGGTTGAGCCGGGTCAGGCTGCCGATCACCTGGTCCCACACCGCGCGGTGGTCGGCAGTGCCGATCTCCTCGATCAGCGCGAAATAGGACGGCGGCGCGGCGCGGCCGGCTTGCACCAGCGCCCAGCTGTCGGCGAGCAGATTGAGACGGTCTTCGATCGTCATCCCGGCCAGCGATTTCACCAGCGCCGCGCGGGCGTGGAGGCCGTACTCCACCCGGTAATAACCGATATCGCCGAGATTGACCTTGATCGGTTCGCCGCAGGCGCCGGCCGCGATCTCGGCCGTACCGTCCAGCAGCACTTCCGCCGGCTGCGTCGGGCGCAACGGCCCGACCGCGACCGGAATTTGCCAGCGGCGCGGCGGCAGGGCCGCCGCTCCGGCCGGAGCGATTACAAATCGATCCTGCCGCAAGCGCATGCGCTGGGCGTCCCCGTTGCAACTGGTCTCGGCCATGATCAGCGGCACGCCGTCCTGCTCGGTAAAGGAGGCGGCGATGCCCGCGACCTTCTTGCCGGCCGCGCTCTCCAGCGCCCGCCACAGATCGGCTGTGGTGGTGTTGCCATAGGCATGCGCGGCCATGTATTTGCGAATGCCATCGCGAAACGCGGTTTCGCCGAGATAGTTCTCCAGCATGCGGATCAGCGCCTGGCCCTTGTTGTAGGTGATGCCGTCGAACGCGGTCATGGCCTCGCTTTGGTCGGCGACCTTCTGCTGGACCGGATGCGAGGTGCGCCGCGCGTCAAGCGCCATCGCGAACTGCTTCTGGCCATAGCCGTTGAGCCAGGTCTTCCACTGCGGATAGAACTGCGCCGCTGCCTTCTCCTGCATCCAGCTGGCAAAGCCCTCGTTGAGCCAGAGGTTGTCCCACCAGCCCATGGTGACGAGATCGCCGAACCATTGATGCGCCATCTCGTGCGCCAGCACGCTGAAAATGCCGCGCCGCGCGGTGTCCGAGTTGGTCGCGGGGTCGAACAGAAGCCGGCTCTCGAAAAAGGTGATGCCGCCCCAGTTCTCCATCGCGCCGCTGAAGCCGCCGGGCACCGCGATCAGGTCGAGCTTGGGCAGCGGATACTTTGCGCCGAAATAATCGTTGAACCAGGCGAGCAGCTTGACCGCGTTGTCGAGCGCGAAGCGTCCCTGCCCGCTTTTTCCCGCCGTGGTGACCACGCCGACCGTGACGCCACCGGCCTCCGCCGTGACGCGCTCGAGCTCGCCGGTCGTAAACACCAACAGATAGCTCGACATCTTCGGCGTCGGCGCGAAGCTGACCCGTTTCAGGTTCGGCGCCACCGGCTCCTCGTGCGCAACCGGCATGTTGCCGACCGCGAGGAAGTTGCGCGGCACCGTCACGTCAAGCGCGAACGTCGCCTTGAAGGCGGGTTCGTCCCAGCACGGAAAGATTCGCCGCGCGTCGGCGGGCTCGAGTTTGCTGGAGAGCAATCGCTTCATGCCCTGGTCGGTCGGGTAATCGACCGAGAACAGTCCGGTGCCGAACTTGTTGATCTTCGACGTGAAGCCGATGCGCAGCCGGTGCGTGCCCGCGGTGAGCGGTTGCGGAAAGTCAAGCGTCGCGGTCTCGGCTGTGGCATCCAGCGTGACGTCGGCGCGCTGCGCGTCGTGGTCGATGGTGGCGGAAGCAAATGTCGTGTTGATCGCATTGAGGGTGAGCCGCGCGGTCGGCTCGCGCACCTCGATATCGATGACCTCGATACCGGGGAGCGCGAGGCTCTCCAGGTCGGGCGTCAGTTCGATGGCG
>DATNMT010000014.1:0-3718 GCA_035602495.1 Bradyrhizobium sp. | reverse complement strand
TCTCGCGCCGGCGGGCCGTTTCGAGGGTACAATACAAACGGGAGCGAAAGACCGATCGATGCAGGCTCTCTACGCACAGCTTCTGGTGGGACTGATCAACGGCTCGTTCTATGCGCTGCTCAGTCTTGGGCTGGCCGTGATCTTCGGCATGCTCAACATCATCAATTTCGCCCATGGCGCGCTCTACATGATGGGCGCTTTCTGCGCCTATTTTCTGCTGAGCGTGGCCGGCATCGGATATTGGCCGGCGCTGATCATCGCGCCGATTGCGGTCGGCATCTTCGGCATGATCCTGGAACGGACCATGCTGCAATGGCTTGCCGGCCTCGATCACCTCTACGGGCTGCTGCTGACATTCGGGCTGGCGCTGATCATCCAGGGCGTGTTCCAGAATTATTTCGGCTCGTCCGGTCTGCCCTATTCGATCCCCGATGAATTGAAAGGCGGCATGAATCTCGGCTTCATGTTCCTGCCGATCTATCGCGGCTGGGTGGTGATTTTTTCGCTGATCGTGTGCCTCGGCACCTGGTACCTGATCGAGCGCACGCGGCTTGGCGCCTACCTGCGCGCCGCCACCGAAAATCCGGCTCTGGTACGCGCGTTCGGCATCAACGTGCCGCGGATGATCACGCTGACCTATGGGCTCGGCGTCGGTCTTGCCGCGCTCGCCGGCGTGCTCTCGGCGCCGATCAATCAGGTGCGGCCGCTGATGGGCGAAAACGTCATCATCGTGGTGTTCGCGGTCGTGGTGATCGGCGGCATGGGGTCGATCATGGGATCGATCGTGACCGGCTTTGCGCTCGGCGTGATCGAGGGGTTGACGAAATACTTCTATCCCGAAGCCTCCAACACCGTGGTTTTTGTCCTGATGGTGCTGGTGCTGCTGGTGAAGCCTACGGGACTGACGGGACGGGCGGCCTGACATGACGGCGATGACCGACGATTCAATTCCGGTGACCCCGCGCGCCATCCACGACGAGATGGTCGCGTTCGGCATCATGACGGCGCTACTGGTGATCGTGCCGTGGACCGGCATCTACCCGTTCTTCGTGATGCAGGCGTTGTGTTTTGCGCTGCTTGCCTGCGCCTTCAACCTTCTGATCGGCTATGGCGGCCTGTTGTCGTTCGGTCACGCGATGTTCCTGGGGACCGCAGGCTATTGTTCGGGCCACGCGTTGAAGGTGTGGGGCCTTTCGCCCGAGCTCGGCATTTTGGTTGGCACCGCGGCCGCCGCCGGACTTGCCGTCATCACCGGCCTGGTCGCGATTCGCAGACAGGGCATTTATTTCGCGATGATCACGCTGGCGCTGTCGCAACTGTTGTATTTCATCTATCTGCAGGCGCCCTTCACCCACGGTGAGGACGGCATCCAGGGTATTCCGCAAGGCTATCTGTTCGGCATTCTCAACCTCGCCAACCCGACGATCCTCTATTACGTCGTGCTCGCAGGGTTCCTGTTCGGGTTTCTGGTGATCTTCCGCACCATCAATTCGCCGTTCGGCGAGGTGCTGAAAGCGATCCGCGAGAATGAGCCGCGCGCGATATCGCTCGGCTACAAGACCGACCAGTACAAGCTGCTCGCCTACATCCTGTCGGGGACGCTGGCGGGGTTGGCTGGTGCGCTGAAGGTGTTTGTCGCGCAAAATGCGTCATTGACCGACGTCGAAGTGGCGATGTCCGGGCAGATCGTGCTGATGACGCTGGTCGGCGGTCTCGGCACCGTGTTCGGCCCGGTGTTGGGCGCCTTCGTCATCGTCGCCATGCAGCAATATTTGTCCGGTCTCGGGCAATGGGTGACGGTGATCCAGGGCGTGGTGTTCGTGGTTTGCGTGCTGACCTTTCGCCGCGGCGTGATCGGCGAGATCGCGCATTACTTCCGGCGGTCGCTGTAGGCTCATGTCCCGGACGCGGTGCAGCGTGTAACGCTGCTCCGCAGCGCCGGGACCCACTCTTCGTACGGTCGGCATGGACCCCCCGGACGCAATGCAGCGCCGATGCGCTGCATTGCTAAGCCGGGGAACACTACAAAGTGGTGGATGACCCGGTTCCACTGACAGCCGTCAGCGCGCTTTCCCGGAAAATGGTCTATGACAGTTTTGTGACAGGCCGCCCGGCCGGCTATTTCCACTCAATTTGGACCTTTCAGATGCTGCGTTGGTTTCGCGCCTTTCTCCCACGGGAGGAACGGTTTTTCGACCTGTTCGCCCGCCATGCCCAGACCGTGCTGCAGGGCGCGCTGGCGCTGCAGGACATGCTGCGCGGCGGCGACGAAACCCCGGTGTTCTGCCAGCGTGTCAATCAATTCGAAAACGACGCCGACAATATCACCCGCGAGGTGCTGACCGCGGTGCGCCGCACCTTCATCACCCCGTTCGACCGCGGCGACATCAAGAACCTGATCACCTCGATGGACGACGCCATCGACCAGATGCAGCAGACCGCCAAGGCGGTCATCCTGTTCGAGGTCCGCGCCTTCGAGCCGCCGATGCGCGAGATGGGGACGCTCCTGGTCGAGTGCGCCAACCTGGTCGGCCGCGCGCTTCCGCTGCTGCAATCGATCGGCGCCAATGTCGCGATGCTGACCGCGATCACCGAGGAAGTGACCAAGCTGGAAGGCCGGGTCGACGATCTCCACGACATCGGCCTGAAGGAATTGTTCCTCAAGCACCGCAACGCCAACGCCATGGATTTCATCGTCGGCGCGGAAATCTACGACCACCTGGAGAAAGTCGCCGACCGGTTCGACGACGTCGCGAACGAGATCAACTCAATCGTGATCGAACAGGTATAGGGCAGGGCCATCAAGTGGACGCCACGCTTGGTCTTCCCATCCTGATCGGATTGATCGCAGTCGCCCTGCTGTTCGATTTCCTCAACGGATTGCACGACGCCGCCAACTCGATCGCGACGATCGTGTCCACGCGCGTGCTGCGGCCGCATTACGCGGTGTTCTGGGCGGCGTTCTTCAATTTCGTCGCCTTCACGGTATTCGGACTCAACGTCGCCCGCACCATCGGCACCGGGATCGTCGAACCCAGCGTGATCGACAACTCCGTGATCTTCGCCGCCCTGATCGGCGCCATCGTCTGGAACCTGATCACCTGGGGATTGGGGATCCCGTCCTCCAGTTCGCACGCCCTGATCGGGGGACTGGTCGGGGGCGGCATGGCCAAGGCTGGGCTTTCGGCCGCGGTCTGGAGCGGGCTGTCGAAGACGTTGCTTGCGATCGTGCTATCGCCGCTGGTCGGATTCGTGCTGGCGATGGTGCTGGTCGCGATCGTTTCCTGGGCCTCGGTGCGCTCGACACCGTTCGCGGTCGACCGCGCTTTCCGCATCCTGCAATTCGTATCGGCCTCGCTCTATTCGCTCGGCCATGGCGGCAACGATGCGCAGAAGACAATGGGCATCATCGCGGTGCTGCTGTTTTCGCAAGGAAAGCTTGGCCAGGAGTTTTTCGTACCGTTCTGGGTGGTGCTGTCCTGCCAGGCGGCGATGGCGCTCGGCACCCTGATGGGCGGCTGGCGGATCGTTCGCACCATGGGCCTGAGAATCACCAAGCTGACGCCGATGCAGGGATTTTGCGCCGAGACCGGCGGGGCGGCCACGCTGTTCATCGCGACCTGGCTCGGGGTTCCCGTTTCGACCACCCACACCATCACCGGCGCCATCGTCGGCGTCGGCGCGGCGCGACGGGTCTCGGCGGTGCGCTGGAACGTGG
>DATNMT010000012.1:0-2747 GCA_035602495.1 Bradyrhizobium sp. | reverse complement strand
CGTTAAAAGCCGCGGCCGAAAAGATCGGCAAGGTCGATTTCACCAATCTTTGGGCAGGGCAGGCGGTGCGGCTCGGCCGCGACATGGCCGCCGCCGAGCTGACCCGGGCGCTGGCCGGCAGCGCCCTGGCGCGGCTGGGCCAGTTGGCGAGCTGACGGGCATCCCCCGCGGTTGCGGCGCAAAAGCCCCCTCTGCTATACGGCGGACTGAATTTTGCCGCTAGAGGCCATATATAATGTCCGTCGACGCCGCCACCGTTCGCCGTATCGCCCATCTCGCCCGGATCGCGGTCACCGAGGCCGAGGTTCCGCGCCTGCAGGGCGAGCTGAACGCGATGCTCGCCTTCGTCGAGCAGCTGTCCGAGGTGAACGTCGATGGCGTCGAACCGATGACCTCGGTCACGCCGATGGAAATGAAGAAGCGTCCCGACGTCGTTGATGACGGCGAGATACCCGACGACATCGTTCGGAATGCGCCGGCGACTGAAGGCCATTTCTTTCTGGTGCCGAAAGTCGTCGAATAGCACTTAATCTAGTTTTCGAGACGGGAATTCCGATGTGTCTGCTCTGCGACGATGAAAAGGCCTATGCGGCCTATATGGCCTATCTCGACGCGATGGAGCGGCAGGGCAACGCCGCCGATCCCGACAAGGCGATGGACGCCGTGCTCGATGCGCTTGAGGCCGCCGACAAGGCAAAGGGCAATGGGTTGCGCGACGACCCGGCCAACGACAAGACGCTGTCTCCGTTCTTCTGCAGCCCGGTTGATAAATGACCGATTTGACATCGCTGACGCTCGCCGAGGCTCGAGATGGCCTCGCGAACAAATCATTTACCTCGCTTGAACTGACCGACGCCCATCTTGCCGCGATCGAGGCCGCGCGCGCGCTCAATGCGTTCGTGATGGAAACACCGGACCAGGCGCGCGCCATGGCGCGCAAGGCCGATGCGAGGATTGGCAAGGGCAATGGCGGTCCGCTCGCCGGTATTCCGCTCGGCATCAAGGATCTGTTCGCGACCAAGGATGTGCGCACCACCGCGTGCTCCAAAATCCTCGGCAATTTCGTGCCGCCTTACGAATCCACCGTGACCTCGCAGCTCTGGCGCGACGGCGCGGTGATGCTCGGCAAGCTCAACAATGACGAATTCGCGATGGGCTCCTCGAACGAGACCTCATGCTTCGGCCCGGTGGTCAATCCATGGCGGCGCGACGGCGCCAATACTGCGCTGGTCCCGGGCGGCTCGTCCGGCGGCTCGGCCTCGGCGGTGGCGGCCTTGCTGTGCATGGGCGCGACCGCGACCGACACCGGCGGCTCGATCCGCCAGCCGGCTGCGTTCACCGCGACCGTCGGCCTGAAGCCGACCTATGGCCGCTGTTCGCGCTGGGGCATCGTCGCCTTTGCCTCCTCGCTCGACCAGGCCGGGCCGATTGCGCGCACGGTGCGGGATGCGGCGATCCTGATGCGCTCGATGGCCGGGCATGACCCCAAGGACACCACCTCGGTCGATGTCGGCGTGCCGGACTATGAGGCCGCGATCGGAAAGTCCGTGAAGGGCATGAAGATTGGCATCCCCAAGGAGTATCGCCTCGACGGCATGCCGGCGGAAATCGAAAAGCTCTGGAGCGAGGGCGCGGCCCGGCTGAAGGCGGCCGGCGCTGACCTCGTCGAGGTGTCGCTGCCGCACACCAAATACGCGCTGCCGGCCTATTATATCGTCGCACCGGCGGAGGCCTCCTCCAATCTCGCGCGCTATGACGGCGTGCGCTATGGCCTGCGCGTGCCCGGCCGCTCGATCGGCGAAATGTACGAAAGCACCCGCGCGGAAGGTTTCGGCGCCGAAGTCCGCCGCCGCGTCATGATCGGTACCTATGTGCTCTCGGCCGGCTATTACGACGCCTATTACCTGCGCGCGCAAAAAGTCCGCACCCTGATCAAGCGCGATTTCGAGGAATGTTTCGCCACGGGCGTCAACGCCCTCCTGACGCCGGCGACGCCGTCGGCGGCGTTCGGCATCGGCGAGAAGGGCAGCGACCCCATCGAGATGTATCTCAACGACATCTTTACGGTGACCGTGAACATGGCCGGGCTGCCGGGCATCGCGGTTCCCGCTGGCAAGGATTCGCAAGGCTTGCCGCTCGGCCTGCAGTTGATCGGCCGTCCGTTCGACGAGGAAACCCTGTTTTCGCTCGGCGAGGTGGTCGAGCAGGCGGCGGGACGTTTTACCCCGGCGAGGTGGTGGTGAAGATGGCCGAGTTCAAAGCCAGTGTTTCCGGCGCCGCCCCGGCGCCCGGTCTCGACGCGCCGCTCGCCGCGTTGTGGTGGGCCGCCAAGGGCGGCTGGGACCAGGCGCACAAGATCGTGCAGGACGAGGAAACCACGGAGGCGGCCTGGGTGCATGCCTATCTGCACCGCGTCGAAGGCGACCTCGGCAACGCCGGTTACTGGTACCGGCGGGCCGCAAAGCCGGTTGCGACCGGCTCGCTCGAGGCTGAGTGGGAGCAGATGGTTGCGAAGCTGCTTGAGGGTCGAGCATGAGTGCAACGAACGGAAAATTGATCAAAGGCTCAACCGGCGATTGGGAAGTCGTCATCGGCATGGAGGTCCATGCCCAGGTCACCTCGAACGCAAAGCTGTTTTCCGGGGCCTCGACCGAATTCGGCGGCGAGCCGAACAGCCACGTTTCGTTGGTCGATGCGGCAATGCCGGGCATGCTGCCCGTCATCAACGAGGAATGCGTGCGCCAGGC
>DATNMT010000010.1:0-12152 GCA_035602495.1 Bradyrhizobium sp. | reverse complement strand
CCTCGCGCGAAAACACGCGGCGAGATCGCGAAGTCATGGGACAGTGCGCCCCCCTCCCTCCACGCGCTCTTGCGCGTGGCGGGAGGGGTCGGGGGTGGGGGGTGGTGCGGCATACACTGGAGCAGCGGTTCCTGTGGAGAGACCCCCCACCCCCAACCCTAAGAGCGAGCTTCGCTCGTTCTTCGCGGGGGGAGGGGAGCAGGAGAAGCGTTGCAACGGGCGCGTACCACACCAGCAAGCCGTCACGGCTGGCATTCACCGACATGCTCGCCTTCCAGTTTCGTCTTCACATCGGTCATCAGCGCGCCGGCCATCCAGCCCTTGGTGGCGATGGTGGCGGTGTAGTGAGAGGAGCTGTCGAAATTGAACTCGCCGGCGACGTCCATGTCGATCTGGCCCTTGCATTGCAATCGCCATTTCAGCTTTCGCCCGGTCACTTCGTATTCCGTGCGCTCGCAGTCCGAATTCACGGTGGCCATCGTGGGGCCAAACGTCATGCCGACGTCGCCCGCCTGTTCCGGGGTGAGGCAACGCGCCTTGACCTGCGGCGGCATCGCCGAGCCGTTCATCAGGGTGTTGGTGGTCACCTTCCACTGGCCCGGCTCGATCAGATTCTCCGCGGCGGCGGGAACGATCAGCGCGGCGAGCACGCAGCACACGGTCATCCAGAATCTATTCATGATGCACGGCTCAGGCCGAAATCGCCTTGGCCGAATCGATCTGATTGCGCAGCATGAATTTCTGGATTTTTCCGGTCGAGGTTTTGGGGATCGGCCCGAACACAACCGCCTTCGGCGTCTTGAAGCCCGACATCTGGCCCCGGCAATAGGCGATGATCTCGGCTTCGGTGGCGCGCGCGCCTTCCTTCAATTCGACGAAGGCGCAAGGCACCTCGCCCCACTTGCCGTCGGGCTTGGCCACCACGGCTGCGAACAGCACCGCGGGATGCTTGTAGAGCACGTCCTCGACCTCGACCGAGGAGATGTTCTCGCCGCCGGAAATGATGATGTCCTTGGAACGGTCCTTGATGATGACATAGCCGTGTTCGTCGAGCACGCCGAGGTCGCCGGTGTGAAACCACCCCCCCGCAAAGGCTTCGTGCGTGGCCTTTTCGTTCTTGAGGTAGCCCTTCATCACGATATTGCCGCGGAACATCACTTCGCCGATGGTCTCGCCGTCGTGCGGCACCTCGCGCATGGTGTCGGGGTCGAGCACGGTGACGGCTTCCTGAAGCGGGTAGGGCACGCCCTGCCGGCGCTTCATTTGTGCGCGCTGGTCGGCCGGCAGTTCGTCCCAGCCCGGCTGCTCCGCGCAGACCGAGGCCGGGCCATAGACCTCGGTCAGGCCGTAGACATGCGTGAGCTTGATGCCGATGCTTTCGGCGCCTTCGAGCACGGCGACCGGAGGGGCCGCACCCGCGATCAACCCGACCACGGGCCGCGCGGCCTTGCCCTTCGGCGCGTCGGGGGCGTTGATCAGGGTGTTGTAGACGATCGGCGCGCCCGCCATGTGCGTGACGCCGTGCCGCTCGATCAGGTCGAAAATCTTCGTCGGTTCGACCTTGCGCAGGCAGACATTGACGCCGGCGGCCGCCGCGACGGTCCAGGGAAAACACCAGCCGTTGCAGTGGAACATCGGCAGCGTCCAGAGATACACCGGATGCTGGCCGAGTTGGCCTGCGAGGATGTTGCTGACCGCATTGAGGTAAGCGCCGCGGTGGTGGGTGACGACGCCCTTCGGATTACCCGTGGTGCCGGAGGTGTAGCTCAGCGCGATGGCGTCCCATTCGTCCGCCGGCAATCTTGGAACGAAGTCGGGATCGCCCTGCGACAACGCGTCTTCATATTCGATCTCGCCGATCCGCCGGCCGCCGGCGAAAGTGGCATCATCGACGTCGATGACGAAAGGTTTCGAGCCCTTCATCAGCGTCAGCGCCTCGGCGATGACGCCGGTAAATTCCGGATCGACCAGGATGATCTTGGCGCCGCCGTGGTCGAGCTGGAAGGCGATGGAGGGCGCATCGAGCCGGATGTTGAGCGCGTTGAGCACCGCGCCGGCCATCGGCACCGCAAAATGCAGCTCGTTCATCGCCGGGATGTTGGGCAGCATCGCCGCCACCGTATCGTCTTCGCCGATGCCGCGGCCCACGAGGTACGAGGCAAAGCGCCGGCAGCGCCCATAGGTCTGCGACCAGGTGAAACTGCGGCCTTCATAGACCGCGCTGAGATGGTTGGGATAGACGGCGGCGCTGCGCGCGAGAAAACTCAGCGGCGTCAGCGGGACATAGTTGGCTTGTGTCTTGCCCAGTCCGATGTCGTATTGAGTCTGGTTCCCACTCATCGGCCATCTCCCATTTCGAAGCGCTTACAGGAATCCGATCGATATCCACGGAAAAATCGCCACCACGATCAGACCGACCAGGAGCGCCAGCAGGTAACCCCAGATCGGACGGATGCCCTCGGCGGGATCGACGCGCCCAATGGCGCAGGCGGCATAATAGCCTACTCCGAACGGCGGCGCGAACAGTCCGATGCCCATGGCGAGAATAATGATCATGGCATATTGGACCTCATGGACGCCGACGGCGCGCGCGATCGGAAACAACAGCGGGCCGAACAGCACGATCGCCGGAATCCCCTCGAGCACGCTGCCCAGCACCGTAAACGCCACGATCGATACCGCGATGAAGGCGGCGGACCCGCCGGGCAGGCCGGTCATCGCGGTCGCCAGCGCGTGCGAAAAGCCGGATTGGGTCAGGCCCCAGGCCATGCCGGTGGCGGTGCCGATGATCAAAAGGATCGCCCCCGACAGGCAGGCGGTTTCCACCAGCATCGGCGCGAGCCGCCGCCAGTCGAATTGGCGGTACACTACAAGGCCGATCACGAGACCATAGACAATGCCGATGGTGGAGACCTCGGTCGCGGTCGCAACGCCCTCGACCACGGCGGCGCGGATCACGAACGGCAGCGCCAGCGCGGGCAGGGCGACGACGAAGGTCCGGATGACCTCGCTGCCCCTGGCGCGCTTGACGTGGCTCAGATCCTCGTTGCGGTAGCGCCACCACACCAGCGCCGACAGCGTGATCGCCAGCACCACGCCGGGCAGCAGGCCGCCGGTAAACAGCGCCGAGATCGAAACCCCGGTCACCGAACCGATGGTGATCAGCACCAGACTGGGCGGAATGGTTTCGGTCTGCGCGCCGGTCGCCGCCAGCAGCGCGACGAGATCGCCGGGGCGGGCACCCCGCGCCTTCATTTCCGGAAACAGCACCGGGGCGACTGCGGCCATGTCGGCCGCTTTCGAGCCGGAAATGCCCGAGACCAGATACATCGCGCCGACCAGCACGTAGTGCAGACCGCCTTTGATATGGCCAAGCAGGCTGGCCAGGAACGCCACCATGGCCCGCGCCATGCCGGTCATTTCGATCAGGAGCCCCAGGAACACGAACAGCGGCACCGACAGCAGGATCAAATGGCTCATGCCCTCGTCCATGCGGCCGACCAGCACCATCAGCGGCGTCCGCGTGGTCAGCGCGAGATAGCCGAAAATCGCCAGCCCGAAGCCGAAGGCAATCGGCACGCCCGAAAAGACGCAGAAGCCGGCTACGCCGACAAAGAAGATGATCAAATTGATATTACCAAGCGGACGCAGCCATGGCTGAGCCAGCCAGAACACCGCGATCAGCAGCGCGACGGTCAGCACGGCGTTGAGCACGAGCCTGGTATCGCCAGTCCTGGCCAGCCGCAGCAAGGCAAACAGCGCCATCAGGCCGATGCCGACCGGCAGCGCCGCGGCGCGCCAGATGTTTGTAATCTGCAGCGCCGGCGTGGTGATAAAACTTTCCTCATAAGCGTATTGGCAAGCCGGCCACGCGATCATGAGCAAGAAGGCCAGCGCCGCGGAGGTCGCGAGCACGTCGAGCCAGGCCCGCAGCGCGGGCCTGGCGCTCGCGACCATGGCGGTCATGCGCATGTGTTCGGAACGTCGAAATGCCACCGCGGCGCCCAACATCGCAAGCCACAGGAACAGGATCGAGGCCAGCTCGTCCGACCAGATCAGCGGGCTGCGCAGCCCGTAACGCGCCACGACGCCTGCAAACAGGATGACGATCTCGGCGACGACGAGGCACGCCGCGGGAATCTCGACCAGCATTGCCAGCCAAGTCTCGCAGGATTCCACCGGCGATCGGCGGCGAGGGGACATCGCCTCTCCGGCCGCCGCTTGCAAAACTTCGGCGTGAGCCATAGCGATTCCTTTGGCGATTCCTTTGCCGGTCCCCTTGCCAGCGATCCGTTACGACAATTTGCCGGTGGCCTTCTCGAGCAACGCCCAGGCCTGATCGCCGTATTTGCCCTTCCACTCCGAATAGAACCCGGCGGAGCGGAGCTTGTCGCGGAATGGCGTCACGTCGGGCTGGTTGAACACCAGGCCCTTGCCGGCCAATTCCTGTTGCAGCCCGGCATTGAGTTTTGCCACGTCCGCGCGCTCCTTGACCGCGGCCGCATTGATGTTTTTGGCAACGATGGCGCGTACGTCCTCAGGAACCGCCTCCCAGGCGCGGCGGTTGGCGAGGAACCAGAAGCCGTCCCACATGTGGTTGGTCAGCGAGCAGAATTTCTGCACCTCGTAGAGCTTCGCGGTCGAGATGATGGCCAGCGGATTTTCCTGGCCCTCGACGATCCTGGTCTGCAGCGCGGAATAGACCTCGCTGAAATTGATCGAGGCGGGCGCGGCATCGAACGCCTTGAACATCGAGGTCCACAGCGGGGAGACCGGCACGCGGATCTTGAAGCCCTTGAGGTCGTCGGGACCGTTGATCGGCTTGGTCGACGAAGTGGTTTCCCGGAAACCGTTGTCCCAGATCTTGTCCATGACAACGAGATTGGCCTTGGCGATTTCGCCGCGCACATAGGCGCCGAGTTCGCCGTCCATCGCCTTCCAGACCGTGTCGTAATCGGGAAATGCAAAGCCGATGCCATTGATCGAGGCCGCCGGCACCAGCGTGGCCAGGATCAGGCCCGACAGCGTAAAGAACTCGATGCCGCCGGAGCGGATCTGGCTCAGCATGTCGGTATCGGAGCCGAGCTGGTTGTTCGGGAAAATCTGCAGGTCGAAGCGCCCGTTGGTTTCGGTCTTGATCGCGGCCGCCATCTCCTTGGCGCGCACATTCATCGGATGGGCATCGGGAAGATTGTTGGCATATTTGTAAGTGAATTCGGCGGCGCCTTGCGCGCGCGCGACCCACGGTGCGCCGATGCCGCCGAGGGCCGCCGAGGCAGCCGATGCCTTGAGCAGCGCGCGTCGTGAAAGTCTCATCTGGTCTCTCCCTGTTTATTGTTCTTGTGGAGACGACACCTTACGGACCTGATGCCACGGGGTCATCCGCCATCTCGCGAGGCGGCTTATTGCAGTGTCCGCGCGCGGCGGCAATATCGCGGTCGCCAAAGCAGCAAAGCCCGCGAGCCGGCCGCAGCCCGCCGCACGCCTGGCGGTCATCCGACGGATGGCCGCCAAAGGCGAATTACTCATCCAATTTCCAACGAATTTTAGCTAAGTACCTAATCTCGTACAATAATCAAATATTCCATAATATACCTTATGCGAATCTGATCTATACGGCTCATTGGTCAGGGCGGCACAATCGCCATCTGTTATCGCCCCCGAAACCGCGGCTTGCGCCGGCGGAGAAACGCCTCGACGCCTTCCTTGTGGTCCTCGGTCATGGTCGTCAAAGCGAACTGGTCGACATCCATGTGGCTGGCGAGATCGTCGAGCGCGTGTGCCAACCGATTGACGGTGAGTTTTGTCATGGCGACCGACAGCGGCGGCTGCGCGGCGACCTTGGCGGCGAGCACCATGGCGGCATCGAAGGCGTTGCCCGGTTCGGCCACCTCCTCCACCAGCCCCCATTCAAAGGCTTCCGCCGAGGAAATGCGCTGGTCGGCCAGGATCACAGCCTGCTTGGTTCGGGCCGGTCCGATCAGATGCAGCATGCGCGGAATGCTTTGCCAGCTCATGTTCATGCCGAGCCCGATTTCCGGCACCCGCAAGTGGGCGTCGCGGGCCATGACGCGAAAATCCAGCGCCACCGCCAGGGCGACGCCGCCGCCAATGCAAAAGCCCTCGATGGCGCCGATCGTGATCTGCTCCATTTCGTGCCAGGCCTGGGTCAATCGCGGGCCGAGCTTGAGGTGCCGGCGCAGCGCGCCGAGATCCATGGTCCGGCGCGCCCGGCCTTCGGGGTCCTTCAGGTCGAAGCCGGCAGTGAACGCCTTGGGCCCGCCGGTCAGCACCACGACCGAAGTCTCGCTGTCGTCCTCGAAGCTGCGCGCGGCCTGGGTCAGTTGCCGCAGTGCCTCCGGCGACAACGCGTTGATGCCGTCGCCGCGGTCGAAGCGCACCACCGCGACGCGGCCCTCGGGACCATGGCCTCTTTCGATCGTGACAAATTCCACCACACCAGCCCTCCCCGCCGCTTTTTCCGCAGCATAGCTCACAAATGCCGGAGCGACAGGCTGGATGCATCTGTACCTCGACATCGCCGCAATCTTTCGCCTATCTTGGCGGGCATGAGCGATCACGACCATCACCACGATCACGACCATTCGGACCTGTCTGAAACCGAACTGCGCGTGCGCGCCCTCGAGACCATTTTGACCGAGAAGGGCTATGTCGAGCCGGCGGCGCTCGATGCCATCATCCAGGCCTATGAGACCAAAATCGGCCCGCACAACGGCGCGCAGGTTGTCGCAAAGGCTTGGTCAGACCCTTCCTTCAAGCAGGCCCTGCTGGACGATGCCACCAAGGCCGTGAGCACGCTCGGTCACGTCAGCCGGGTCGGCGATCATCTCGTCGCGGTCGAGAATACGCCACGCCGCCACAACATGGTCGTATGCACCTTGTGCTCCTGTTACCCTTGGGAAATGCTGGGGCTGCCGCCGGTCTGGTACAAGGCCTCGCCCTATCGTTCCCGCGCGGTCAAAGACCCGCGCGGCGTGCTTGCCGACTTTGGCGTCAGCCTGCCGAAGGATACCGAAATCCGGGTCTGGGATTCGACGGCGGAAACCCGCTTCCTGGTATTGCCGATGCGGCCCGAGGGGACCTCCGGCTGGAGCGAGCAGCAGCTCGCCGAACTGGTGACACGCGACTCCATGATCGGCACCGGATTTCCGAAAACGCCAAAGGCCCCGTCGTGAATGGCGTGCACGACATGGGCGGCATGGATGGCTTCGGCAAGGTCGAGCCCGAGCCGAACGAGCCGATGTTTCACACCGAATGGGAAGGCCGCGTGCTGGCGATGGTGCGCGCGATGGGCGCGGCCGGCGCCTTCAACATCGATACCTCCCGCTTCTATCGGGAAACCTTGCCGCCGGAGGTCTATCTCGGCAGCTCCTACTACAGGAAATGGCTGCTCGGTCTTGAAGATCTGCTGGTCGACAAGGGTTTTGTTGGCGCCGATGAAATCGCCGCAGGCCACGCGATGGCGCCGGCGAAACCCCTCAAGCGCGGCAAGTTCACACGGGCTGATGTCGAGCGCATCATGGTGCGCGGCAAGTTCGCCCGCCCTGCTCCGGCGGCGGCGCAATTCAAGCCGGGCGACCGGGTGCGAGCGAAGAACATTCATCCCACAACACACACAAGATTGCCGCGCTACGCGCGCGGCCATGTCGGCGTGGTCGAACTCAACCACGGCTGTCAGGTATTTCCGGATTCGGCCGCGACGGGGGCCGGCGAGAACCCGCAATGGCTCTATACGGTCGTATTCGACGCGACCGAATTGTGGGGTCCGGATGCCGACCCGACCCTGAAGATATCGATCGATGCGTTCGAACCCTATCTGGAGGCGGCGTGATGGATCCCGCCGCCGATCAGGCGACCCGATCCGTTCCCGGCATTCCGCGCGACGCCGAAGGCCCGGTGTTTCGCGAACCTTGGGAAGCCCAGGCCTTTGCGATGGCGCTGGCGCTGCACGGCCGCGGGTTGTTCACCTGGAACGAATGGGCGGCAACGCTCGCCGATGAAATCAAGCGCGCGCAGGCAAATGGCGACCCCGATCACGGCGAGACCTATTACCGGCACTGGTTGGCGACGCTGGAACGGCTGGTGTCCGCCAAGGGCGTGGCAAGTTCCGAGACCCTGCGCCGCTATCGCGATGCCTGGGACCGCGCCGCCGACCGCACCCCGCACGGCTCACCGATCGAATTGCGGCCGGCGGATTTTGCGCCGTAACTTACGAGGCCGCCCCGCCCGCGGCATATTCCCGCCACCCCCTGACGCGCAAAGCGCAGGCCGGGCATTCGCCGCAGCCGTAACCCCAATCATGCCGTGCGCCGCGCTCGCCGAGATAACAGGTGTGGGAGTGCTCGCGGATCAGATCGACCAGCCCTGCCCCACCGAGCGCCTCCGCGAGCCGCCATGTGGAGGCCTTGTCCGGCCACATCAGCGGCGTGTGCAACTCGAAGCTTTGGTTCATGCCAAGATTGAGCGCTTGCTGCAGCGCCCGGATGGTTTCATCGCGGCAATCCGGATAGCCGGAATAATCGGTCTCGCACATCCCGCCGACGATGTGACGAATGCCGCGCCGGTAGGCCAAGGCGGCCGCAAATGTCAGAAACACCAGATTGCGGCCGGGCACGAAGGTATTGGGCAGGCCGTCCGCCCCCGCCGAGATCGCGACCTCGCGCGTCAGCGCCGTTTCGGAGATCTTGGCCAAGGTCGGGATCGTCAGGGTGTGGCTTTCGCCAAGTCTTGCCGCCCAGTCCGACCGCAACGATTTGATGCCGTCGAGCAAGCGCTCGCGGCAATCCAACTCGACCGCGTGACGCTGGCCGTAATCGAAACCAAGCATCTCGACGCGTGCAAAGCGCTGCAGCGCCCAGCCAAGGCAGGTCGCGGAATCCTGTCCGCCGGAAAACAACACCAGCGCGGTCTCGGATTGATATGGCTCGCCCATTCGTGTGCCCTTAGCACTCAACGATGCCCTGGCCAATCGGTGGAAATGCCGGCCTCTTCGGTGTGTTTCGCGTGGAAATGCCGGCCTCTTCGGTGTGTTTCGCTGGGATCAAGGGCCGTCTTGCGGCATATAGGTCCGACTCCTCGGACCCCGGTGCATGATGACCCCTTCCCGCGATATTTCACGCCTGCTCGAAATCATGGCGGCGCTGCGAACCCCCGGCACCGGCTGCCCCTGGGATCTCGAGCAGAATTTCGCGACGATCGCGCCCTACACGATCGAGGAAGCCTATGAGGTCACGGATGCCATCGCACGCGGCGACCTTGTCGATCTCTGCGATGAACTCGGCGATCTCCTGCTCCAGGTGGTGTTTCATGCCCGCATGGCGGAGGAACAAAAGGCATTCTCGTTTGGCGACGTTGTGGAGGCCATCTCTGCCAAAATGATACGCAGGCACCCGCATGTCTTCGCCGACAAGGACGGCCGATTGACGCCATCGCATGTCAAGGAAGCATGGGAACGCATCAAGGCCGAGGAGAAAGCCGAACGCGCGGCGCGGCGGCCACCGGAACAGGCGCCGCACCGGTCGCTGTTGTCGGGCGTAAAGGCTGGCCAGCCGGCGCTGGCGCGGGCGATGGAATTGCAGCGCAAGGCCTCAAGTGTCGGTTTCGACTGGAACGATCCGCGCGCGGTGCTCAACAAGATTCGCGAGGAAGCCGACGAGATCGAGGCAGCGCTCGATCGCGGTGACGCCGACGAGCTAAAGGAGGAAACCGGCGATCTTCTGTTCGCGCTGGTCAATCTGGCCCGCCACGTCGGCGCCGATCCGGAACTGGCGTTGCGCGGCACCAACGCCAAGTTCGAGCGCCGCTTTGGCTACATCGAGCGGGCGCTAGCGGCGCAGGGGCGTTCGCTGGAAGGCGCAACGCTTGCCGAGATGGACGCGCTGTGGAACGAGGCGAAAGAGAAGGAGTAAGGTTTTTGCGTCATCCTGGGGTGATTCAAGCGTGCGGCACGGCATCGAAACGGTTGACCACGATGTCGCGTTTGGTTTCATCGACGCGGACGGTCATGTCGAAACGGCCGTCATGCAGCTCCTTGTTCAGCACTTCCGAATTGCGGTGCAGCCAGCTGATACCGGCGCCGTCGGAGGCGTCGATCGACAGATCCAGCGTCGCGCGGCTTGCCGCCAGACGGTCCTCGATCGCGGCGAGTAGCGCGTCGATGCCCTCCCCGGTTTCGGCCGAGACCAGGAAACACGGGTGCTCCGGCGGGCGGCGGGCCGCGATATTCTTCAGGTTCGCGCGTGCCTCCGGATCGAACCGATCGATCTTGTTCCAGACTTCGAGAATGCGCTGTCCGGCATCCGGATCGATACCGAGCTGACGCAGTACAGTGTCGACGTCGCGCTGTTGCGCCTCCGCATCCTCATGCGAGATGTCGCGGACGTGGAGGATGACATCGGCCTCCAGCACCTCCTCCAGTGTCGCGCGAAAGGCCGCGACCAATTGCGTCGGCAGATTGGAAATGAAGCCGACGGTGTCCGACAGCATCGCCTTGCCGCCATGCGGGAGCTTAAGCGCCCGCAAGGTCGGGTCCAGGGTTGCAAACAGCATGTCGGCGGCCTGCACGTCGGCGCGGGTCAGGCGGTTGAACAGGGTCGACTTGCCGGCATTGGTGTAGCCGACCAGCGCCACCACGCGATACGGCACCCGCTGCCGGCCGGCGCGATGCAGCCGGCGCGTCGCCTGAACCTTCCTGATTTCGTTCTCGAGGCGCGAAATGCGATCGCCGATCAGGCGGCGGTCGGCCTCGATTTGCGTTTCGCCGGGACCGCCCATGAATCCAAAACCGCCGCGCTGGCGCTCGAGATGGGTCCATGACCGCACCAGGCGCGAGCGCTGATAATTCAGATGCGCGAGCTCGACCTGCAGTGCGCCTTCCCTGGTCTTGGCCCGCCGGCCGAAGATTTCAAGGATCAGCCCGGTGCGGTCGAGAACCTTTGTGTTCCAGGCCTTCTCGAGATTGCGCTGCTGGATCGGCGACAGCGCGCAATCCATCACCACCAGTTCGATGTCGTGCCCGGTGATGAGACCCACGATCTCCTCGACCTTGCCTTTGCCGAGGTAGGTCGCCGGCCGGATCTGACCGACCGGCGCGATCAGCGCATCGGCGATCGTGAGGTCAATGGCGCGCGCCAGACCTTTCGCTTCCTCCAGCCGCGCCTCGCTATTGCGCAGGGAATGGCCATCCGGCTGCGCCTCGGGATCGCCGCGGCGCATGCGCAGGTAAGGGCCGATGACAATCACCCGCCCGGTTGCATTACCCCCTGCCGACCGCGGACGGTCGGCACCCCCTTCCAGATTCCGGGGTTCCAATCAGATCACTCTCAAGCCGGCGCATCCTCGCCGCCTTCGAACAACTGGATCGGAGCGCCGGGCATGATGGTCGAGATCGCATGCTTGTAGACAAGCTGCGAATGACCGTCGCGCCGCAGCAGCAGGCAGAAATTGTCGAACCAGGTGACAATTCCCTGCAGCTTCACTCCATTGACCAGAAAGATCGTCAGTGGCGTTTTGGTTTTGCGAACGTGATTAAGGAAGGTGTCTTGTAGGTTTTGTGCGCGGTCTGCCGCCATTGTTGTTGTCCCGCAGTCTTGTTGGCTTCTTATTTATTGAACCGATGGCTGCTCTCTTGCGGAGCGTCCCCGGCTGCCGGCATCCCCTGAGATCCCCCTCCGGGCGCGCGACCGCATGATTAGAGGGCAGGCGCGGTTTTTAGGCAAGCCGGTTCGCGCCCCGCCAAGGCAGAACGTCAGCGCATATCCCGGGAAACGCCTAGAAAGAAGGCAAATTTCTCAAGCAAATGCATGAACATATCGACGCCGCCCGCTTAGCCCACCCCAAGCGCCTTGAGCTTGCGATGCAGGGCCGAGCGCTCCATGCCGACGAATTCCGCGGTGCGCGAGATATTGCCCGAGAAGCGGCTGATCTGGGCGATCAAATAGTCGCGCTCGAATACCTCCCGCGCTTCGCGCAACGGCAGTCCCATAATATGCTCGCCATTGTTGCTGGTCGGCATCGCCGGCACCATGGAACCGACATCCTGCGGCAGCATATCCGCGGTGATGATCACTTCCGGACCGCCGCCGGCCAGAATCATGACCCGCTCGACATTGTTGCGAAGCTGCCGGACGTTT
>DATNMT010000600.1:0-2789 GCA_035602495.1 Bradyrhizobium sp. | reverse complement strand
CTCGAAACCCAGCTCGATCTGATCGGGCGGATCGGGCTCGATCTCTATACCAAGAAACATGTCGGCGGGCTCGAGAGCGAGCACTAGACAAGACTACGTCATTGTCATTCCGGGGCGCGCCAACGGGTCGCGCGAATGCGCGCCCGATGACAGGCTCCGCGCGAACCCCGAATCCATAACCCCGGATCGTGGTTATGGATTCCGGGCCTGCGCCCAAGAGGCGCATCCCGGAATGACGAAGGCCGCTACAGCTGGGTCCGGTAGCGCGCCTCGACCTCGGCTTGGGATTCGGGTTCGCCCAGCTTGGTCTGGTCGTGGATCATCTCGCTGATGCTCGGGAGGGCCGCGCGTTCGACCAGCACCTCCTTCGACCACAGCTTTGAGCGCATCAGCGCCTTGCCGCAGTGGAAATAGGCCTCGCGCACCTGGACGCTCAGCACCGCGCGCGGCGGCTTGCCGAACTCCTCCATCGCCGCCAGCAGCTCCGGCTCCGCCGATAGTTTTCCGGTGCCGCCGACGCGCAGCGTCTCGTCGATGCCGGGCACGAAGAAGATCAGTTGCACGAAGCCCGACCCCTCGACGATGTTGCGAAAGCTGTCGATCCGGTTGTTGCCGGAGCGATCCGGCATCAACAGCCGGTTCGGGCCGGCGACGTGAACAAAACCGGGATTTCCGCCGCGTGGCGAGGCGTCGACGCTGCCGTCGGAGCCCGACGTGGCGAGCACGCAGAACGGCGACATCGCGATGAATTTCTTCGCATGCGCATCGATCTCGGGGCGCGCCTTGGCGATCACGCGCGGCGAGGGCTTTTGATAGATCTTCTCAAGGTCGCTGGCGACGAGGTCGGTCAAGGGCGGTCTCCGCGTAAGAGTGCGTCGCGATCAAGATATCATCGCGACATTGAGGCGGCCACTGCTTATCGCTGCCGGGGGCCTTCCTGCGCCGCCGGTTCAGGCGGGGCGCGGGGGAAAATTCGGCGTGCGGCTACTGCCAGTATTGTTGCGTTGGCGGGAAATGAGCCGGTGGTAGCATTTCGCCGTCCCACTACCTGGGAGGGCCAGCGGCGAAGCTCGATCATCAATCGACGCCGGAAGCGATCACGTCGGTTCAGAAATCGGCCGATAACGCGAGATCCGCCGCGCGGAAGGCGCAGGCGGACATCAAGACGCTTGGCGAGGTCGGCAAGCAAGGCGCGACGCGCCAGCGCTTCGCGGGATCAGCGCGCCATCTTCTGATGCAGTTTGAGGAGCGACTTCGGCGCGATGTTGGTCCACGCCAGCGTCAGGGCACCTTGCAGTGTCGCCTGGTCGGCCTTCGCGAGCCGCACATTGGTGTTGCCCTGCCTGCCCCAGCCGCCAGGCACAGGCCGGAAAATATCGGGCTCTGCCTCGACCAGCACGGATTGCTGTTCAGGGGTCAGTTTCACCATGCCCCAGCCGTCGTCCGGATAACCGAGCGTTGCGAAGATGCGCTTGCCCACGCGAAAATCAGCGTGCCCCCGGTGCGAGCCTTCGATCGCGTCAGGCAGGCTTAGCGCAACACGGCGAAAGCGGCTTTGCGACATCGTGCCCTCGCTTTGACGCGAGCCTCCTCACATCGTTCGCTGCGGCGCAGTCGCCAGCAATTCGCGCAGCTGCTGACTGTAGAACCTGGCGTCGCCGGTGGTAAGGTGTCCGCGCGTCTCGGTCGAGGCCGGGATCAGATAGAGCTTTCCGTTCTTGACGCGCTTCAGCGCGGCGTCGGTGACGCCGGTTTCCGGCGGATTGCGCTCGTCATCGGCGGCATTGATCGCGAGCAGCGTGGCCTCGATCCGCTCCAGCGCAGCAGAAGGATTGTAATCGTGCGAGGCGTCCCATTGATAGAGGTAGTCGTTGGCATCAGCGGCTATCGGCAGTGCCAGTTGCTCATCCACCATTTTGTCGGCTTTCGCGGCCGTCGGCGCCAGCGTCTGGTAGCCGAGCGTACCGCCGCCGGCCGCAATCTGATAGGCGCCGATGGCGTATTTCATCATCCGCGGCTGCGTGGTGTAGTTGCCGCCGTTGTAATCCGGATCGTTGCGGATGGTCTCGATCATCATCCGCCGCAACATCCAGTTGCGCGCCGCCATCTCGGTCGGCTGCGAGGCCATGGGGACCAGGATATCCATGGCTTGCGGATATCTCACACCCCAGACCCAGGTGTGCATGCCGCCCATCGAATTGCCGATCACCAGCCGCAAATGTTTGATGCCGAGGCCCTCCTTGATCAGGCGGTACTGCGCATCGACCATGTCTTCGTAGTTGTAGTTCGGAAACGCGGTCTTCATGCCGTCGGAGGGCTTTGACGACTTGCCATGGCCGAGGCTGTCGGGAATGATGATGTAATATTTCGCCGCATCGAGCGGCTGGCCGGGACCGAACAATTCGCCCGCGAAAGCTGGCGTCAGCAGGTTCGCCGCCGAGCCGCCGGAACCGTGCAGCACCAGCACCGGCTGGCCGCCCGGCTCGCCCAAGGTGGTGTAATGCAGGCGCAGTTCCGGCATGGTTTCGCCGCCGTGGAATTTGAAATCCCTGGCGATCCAGTCGCCTTGCTTCGGCGTGGGATAATCAGCCGCCAGCGTCGTAAATGAGGTCATTGCAAAGACAGCCGATAGCGCTGCGCGCGAATATTTCATGGAGGGCATCTCCCCGGGCGCGGCCGCTCTACCGGGGCCGCTCTGGCTTGCGAATCTATCACGCTGTTCGGGAGGAGCCGAGATGGTTGCGTCACGGCCCCTTGCAAAAATTTTGCAAAACCTGCGCCGCGCGAGG
>DATNMT010000013.1:0-2875 GCA_035602495.1 Bradyrhizobium sp. | reverse complement strand
GATTTTCGGCGCATTCGGACCCGTGAACGGGCAGGTCTTGCGGCGGCGGAAAAACGGACGGCGTGCACCAGCTTCAGCCATGATTCTTACTCCTCAATCGCTGCGTCGTCGTCGCGCGGACGGCGCGGACCGCGGTCGCCGCGGTAGCCGCCGCCATCGCGATCGCCACGGAAACCGCCGTCGCGGTCGCCGCGGAAACCGCCGCCGCGATCATCGCGATCGCGGTCGCGATCGGCTTTGCGCATCATCGCCGAGGGGCCTTCCTCGTGCTCTTCGACGCGAACGGTGAGATAGCGGATGACGTCTTCGCTGATCCGCTCCTGGCGCTCGATCTCGGTAACAGCCGCCGACGGGCCGTCGATGTTCAGCAGCACGAAATGTGCCTTGCGGTTCTTGTTCATGCGATAGGTGAGGGAGCGTACGCCCCAGTTTTCCATCTTGACCACCTTGCCGCCGAGTCCTTCGACGATGCCGGTCATCTGGGTGGTCAGTTCTTCGACCTGCTGGGTGCTCGCATCCTGGCGCGCGAGAAAAACATGCTCGTAAAGAGGCATGGGTGTCCTTTCCTTGTTGGCGCGGTCTCCCGGCGGCAAGCCCTTCGAGACCTTCGGAAAGGACTCGACGATAAGCTCAGAAGGCGGAAGCACGGGACGACGGACCGACTGGCCCTGCCACATCAACGTCGCCAATAAGGTGAAATTGCTGAGACCGTCCGTTCAGCTCCCGGCCGGGATCCACGGATGGCGCGGTTTATACGGATTTTGACCGGAATGGCAAGGAAAACTGGCCGGAAAACCGGTCGGCCCCGACGGCCGGCCTTCCCGGAAACCGGCTGCGCATTTGGGCATCGGCGTCGGCCGCTGGAACAAGTTCCACGAACTCGGCCGTCGGGGCCCCGTGGGCGACGAAAACACCCTTGCCGCGTCCTTTTGCCTGATACATGGCCCGATCCGCCGACCGCAACAGCATATCGGCGGTAATGCCGTCCTGCGGGGCAGTTGCGCTCCCGATGCTTACGCCGACGTGCAGGGATGCCTGGTCGAGATGGAATGGCTCCGAGATCCGTTCAATGATGCGTCGGGCGACCGTTGCGGCCTCCTCTGGCGAGACCGCCGGCAGCAGGACGACAAATTCATCGCCCCCGGTGCGGCACAGGAAATCGACGTCGCGAACGCTGGCGCGCAGGCGGCCCGCGACCGCAATCAGAACAGCGTCGCCAACGGCATGCCCGAAATTGTCGTTGATTTCCTTGAAGCCATCGAGGTCCAGGCAGAACACCGTCAAGGCCGACGGCTCGCGCAACAACTCGTCGAAGCGCTTCAGCTTCAGGATCCGGTTCGGCAGCCCGGTGAGAAGGTCGTGCTGGGCCAGCCGGCGGTTTTCATGTTCGGCATGGCAGAGACCGAGCAAGATCTTGTAGTTTTCAAACAGGATCAGGATTGTCCCGAGCATATAGAGCGGGAGCTGCAGGCCGATGATGAACAAATTTGGGATCGGCGAGACGAGTGTCGCAAGCGCATAAGGCAGCGTCACGATGCATATGAAGATCGCCCCATAACGCGGCGTACCTGCGTTGCGGGAGGAGATTCCGCCAACCACGCCGGCCACGCCGATGCCTGCCATCACGATCAGCGGCCATTTGCCTGATACGACGCACAGGCAAAAGGCCGCCGACAGCACCGCTCCCCAGACCAACCCCGCGACGAGCGGAACGATCGCGTTCCCGATCCTTCCCGACGCCTCTTCCTTCACGTAAACATGCAGCAATGAAAGCCTGACGCAGCCGAGAACCAACTCGGCCAGCAGCCAGGCACAGGCCCACGCCTGTGCGGTCATGACGGCGGCGGTTGAAGCCATGAGCGTGGCTGCGAGAATCGTAACCAGCAGCGTCTCCTTCTTCATCAGGCTGTGACGCAGCAATTGTCCCTGAATTTCGGCGGTCTGGACGCGCGGACCCGCAATCAGCCACGCGACCCATCGGCGTGAGAATCGATCCCAGCCGTTTCCGGATCGCTGGTGCTGATCGTCGTGAACGGGATTCATCGGAATGCCTGCGCTCCAAAGACGTAAACAGCTTGTTGTAGGAGGCGGTGGCTCGCTGCGGCTTAAGATCACATACGGATTGATGCGAGGGTTAATTTGGCCTGACGGTCGGCCGGTTCTTTTAGCCTTCTCAGGGGTATCCGGAACCCGACAGAGTCAATGGTTTCGGTTTCCGGCACACAAGCCCCGTGAAATCACGGAGCGCCGCGGTCTTTCAACCGCTTGACACAAGCGGGCCTCGCGGTGTCTTTCGGCCCGACTTTGGCGATTTTCGTCGGGTTTCAGGGGTTATTGATGACGGCAGCATTCACTTTTCCGGGGCAGGGCTCCCAGACGGTCGGTATGGGCAAGGCTCTGGCCGAGGCCTTTCCCGTTGCGCGTGCGGTGTTCGACGAGGTCGATGCGGCGCTCGGGGAGAAGCTCACCGCCACCATCTGGCAAGGCCCGGCGGAGACCCTGCAACTCACCGAAAACGCCCAGCCGGCGCTGATGGCGGTTTCGCTCGCGACCTTGCGCGTGCTCGAGAGCGAGGCGGGCTTTTCGGTGGCACGGGACGCGGCGTTCGTAGCCGGGCATTCGCTCGGCGAATATTCCGCGCTGGCCGCCGCCGGCAGCCTCACCATTTCCGACACCGCGCGCCTGTTGCGCACCCGCGGCCTCGCCATGCAAAAGGCGGTGCCGGTGGGTATCGGCGCCATGGCCGCGCTGCTCGGCCTGGATTACGAGGCCGCGGTGGCCGTTGCGAACGAGGCGGCGCAAGGTCAGGTCTGCCAGGCGGCCAACGATAATGGCGGCGGGCAGGTTGTGGTTTCCGGCGACAAGGCCGCGGTCG
>DATNMT010000530.1:0-4664 GCA_035602495.1 Bradyrhizobium sp. | reverse complement strand
GCCTGGCTGGCGACCGCCGAGACCATCGCGGGCTGGAACGGTTTCGAGATCAGGAACGCCGGCTCGGGGCGCTCGCCGGTCAGGAAGCGCTCTGGGTACGCGGTGATGAACACCACCGGCACCTCGAAGGTGCGCAGCAGTTCGTTGACCGCGTCGAGGCCCGATGAGCCGTCAGCGAGCTGGATGTCGGCGAGGATCAGGCCGGGCTTCCGGTTCTTGGCCAGCGCCACCGCGTCGGAGTGGGTGCGGGCGACGCCGATCACGAGATGGCCGAGGTTCTTCACCAGGCTCTCGAGATCCATCGCGGTGAAGGTCTCGTCCTCGATGATCAAAACGTCGGTGGCGATTTCGGCGGCCATCTCGCGGCCGGCGGCGTCGGCAAGCCGGCGGGTCTCGGCGACGTCCTTGCCCAGAATGAACCCGACCTCTTCTTCCGAAAATCCTTCCAGCGACAGCAGCAGGAAGGCCTGGCGCGGCAGCGGGGTGATGTTGGAGAGCCGCCGTTCCGGCGGCATCGGCAGCGTCGTCACCTCGGCATCGTCGTTGAGCGCCACCGAGTTCCAGATCTGGGTGAACAGCCGGAACAGCCCGGCGCGGGGCCCATGCTGTTCGTCGAGCAGGGAGGGATCCTGCAGCAGGGCCTCCAGCATGGCTCCGACATAGGCGTCGCCCGACGCCTGGTTTCCCGTCAGTGCGCGGGCATAACGCCGCAACAACGGTAAATGCTCAGCAACTACCTGTGATCGGGACATCCCCACTCCATGATTCTACTTGGGTCAAATGCATCCTGACGGGCTGACCCGGTTCCCGTACCGTGCCTGACTACGCCCCAGCCCCATAAAAGTTCCACCCTTCTGCGGAACTTTTCGCCGGGGTTCGCATTAGCCCTCATGCGTCAGGTCCAGGATCGGGGATAACCCTTGAGCAGCAGGGACTTAACTCCCGGGGAAGCGTGGAACAGGTCATGAAGGATGTAAAGTCTCAAGCCAGCAGGATTGCAGGGACGGGGAAGCAGGGCGGCCTCAACGCCGAAATTCAGTCCCGAATCGGCCACCAGCTCCGGGCCATGTACGACGATGTCGTGCGCCAGGGGGTGCCGGACCGGTTCGCCGAGCTGATCCGGAAGCTTGATGTTCCCAAGCCCGATCCCCAAGTGGGTGGAGCGGGCGATCCAGAAAAAGACGGGAGGGAGTAATGCCTCTCACAGATGCCCTTCGCGACGACATCTTGGCGTCGGTTCCCAGCCTGCGCGCCTTCGCCATCTCGCTCTCCGGTAACGGCGATCGCGCCGACGACCTGGTGCAGGAGACGCTGCTGCGCGCGCTCGCCAATATCGACTCGTTCCAGCCCGGCTCGAACCTGCCGGCGTGGCTGTTCACGATCCTGCGCAACCTGTTTCGCTCCGATTACCGCAAGCGGCGGCGCGAGGTCGAGGATGCCGACGGCAGCTATGCCAAGACGCTGAAGACCCAGCCGGCGCAAGGCGCGCATCTGGAATTCGAGGAATTTCGCGCAGCGCTCGACAAGCTGCCGCAGGACCAGCGCGAGGCGCTGATCCTGGTCGGTGCCTCCGGCTTCTCCTATGAGGACGCGGCTGCGATCTGCGGCTGCGCGGTCGGCACCATCAAGAGCCGCGTCAACCGCGCGCGCTCGAAACTTTCCGCGCTGCTCTATGTCGACGGCGCCGAGGATTTCGGCCCCGACCAGACCGTCCGCGCCGTGATCGGCGGCAGCGGGGGGTGATTCCTGGATGCGTCGTCCAGGCAAAAGCCGGGAAAGCCATAATCACAGGCTTTTGTGGTTGCATCGGCCGGCGCTCCAGCTTCTCAAACTTCTGGCATTTGTGGTTGATGGGTCCCCGCTCAAGGCCGGGACGACAGCTTCTATGTGGCTACCGCCTCGGCCGTGTCGGCATCGCGAATTGTTCGGTGCGGTCGCGCTCGGTCATGTCGACCACCGTCTCCATCGGCGCGGTGAGTTCGTAGACGTAGCTGACATCGGTGAAATACCGCTTCGAGACGCCGCCAAGCGCCTCCGGCGCGACGCGATCGAGCAGGATCAGGCCGAAATCGGAGTCGGCGCGGCGGGTCGCCTCGGAAGTGTTGAACTCTTCCCAGCGAAAATGAAAAATCGTGTCCGGCTCCTCGCCGGTGACTTCCCAATGCGCGACGATGTGCGGGTGTTTGCCGACCAGCGACAGCCCCTCGTCGGAATGCGACGCCAGCTCGAAGAACAACAGCGACAGGCTTTGCGCGGCACGCGCGCTCACCGCGATGTCGGGGCCGTCGACCGCGATCCGCTCGGCATGCGGGATGGCGCGGGCCTCGAACAGGCCCTTCAGCTTGACGCCCTGCCACTGGCTTTCGCTGAGCAGCGAGACCACGTTCGACATCGCATGGATGCGGCCGATCAGAAGTTCGCGGGCGACGTCGATGTCTGAACCGTGGCGCAGCGTGCGCGTCACGATCGACTGGATCACCGCGAGGATGTTCTTCACCCGGTGATTGAGCTCGTCGATCACGGCGGTCAGCCGCCGTTCGAAGCCGATCCGCACCTGGATCTCGCGGGAAAGCCTCAAATTGTTGTAGGCGACATAGCCGAACAGTCCGCAGACGATGGCGGTCAGCGCGAGCCCGATAGCGGCGACGACGGCGGCTGTTTCCTCGGCGCGCCTCGCCGCGTTGGTCTTGGCGTAATAGCCGAGCGACCAGTCGCGGCCGCCGAACGTGACCTGCCTTGTCATCGACGGCGGCGGCCCCTCCGCCGTCACCGCCCGCGAGGTCACCATGCCCTGGTGATCCGCAATCAGCTCGCTGTTGGGGTCGCGCGGGTCCTTCAGCACCACCGAAAACAGTGACAGATCGTCATTGGCCAGCATCAGGGGCGCCAGCTCATAGGAAAAGGTGACAAAGCCGGCCGGCTGCGCCCCGCCCTCCGGCAGCACCGGCGCGGCCAGCACCAGACCAATCGGTCCGTCGGGGCGGAGCAGCCGGGTCGGATCGGACGCCACCGGTTTGCCCTGGGCCATCGCCTGCGCTAGCGTCGGCCCCAGGATCGGCTCTGAATCCAGGGCGCGGCCGGGGAATGCCCGGGTCTCATCGTTGCGGGGCTCGACGTCCATCAGCACGTCGATCGGCTGGTTGAGCGTGCCGGTATCGAGCGGCTTGTCGTCGTAGTCGCGGATCGTGGGATTGGTGAATCCCGCGCCCGCAAGCTCCTTGCGCGCCGCATCGAGCTCGCTCGGCTTGAGCCGCGCGATCCAGCCTGCGACCACGAAATCGGTCTTGAAGGCGTAGATCGAGGATCGCAGCGGCTGCAGCATGTTGGCCTTGACCACGCTCGGCGCGCGGAACAGACCGGAGGCGACCCGGGCCAAAAGCTCACGCTCGGTCAAGCGGTCCTGAACCAGGCTGGCATGCACGTCGATCGCGCGCGCCAGCGCGATGCCGTCGACCGTCAACTCCTGATCGTGAACGCGCCAGGCCGCGAGCCCGGAGAACAGCGCCCCGATCAGTGCGATAAAACCGATGATGAAACCCAGCCGAACCAAAACGTCTACTCAGGGAAGGAGGAGGTGGCGATGAATTGATGAACCATTCCGTTTCCGCCGGGGCGGCAACAAACCGAAGGAAAATAAGAGCCAACCTTTCGCAACTGTGAAGGAGCCGTCATCGGTACGCAACTGCGGTTGGCTGCGAGAATTAACAGGGCCGCCGGGCGTGGCGCCCTGACCAAACCCGAGGGGTGATAACAGCGGCGTGAGGATTTTGTTCCAACGGCCGTGACAGCTTTACATAACGCCCGCCCGAGTGCGCCCGCCACAAATGTTAACACGCCGGGTTGGCGAAGTGGACCACTTCTCCCTCTCCCCGCTCTTCGCGTGGCGAGGTGACCGACATGCTCAGCCGGCTGTCGTCTTTGCCTGGGCCGTGAGCCCGCCCCTGGCTTCAATAAAACCGATGATGCGCTCCAGCCCCTCGCTCTTCTTCAGATTGGTCATGACGAAGGGGCGTTCGCCGCGCATCCGTCTCGCGTCGGTGTCCATTTTTTCCAGCGACGCCCCTACATGCGGGGCGAGGTCGATCTTGTTGATGACCAAAAGGTCGGAGCGGGTGATGCCGGGGCCGCCCTTGGAGGGGATCTTGTCGCCGGCGGCAACGTCGATCACGTAGATGGTGAGATCGGCCAGTTCCGGCGAGAAGGTGGCGGCGAGGTTGTCGCCGCCGGATTCGATCAGCACCAGATCGAGACCCGGAAATTTCGCGCGCATGTCGGCGACCGCGGCGAGATTCATCGAGGCGTCCTCGCGGATCGCGGTGTGCGGGCAGCCGCCGGTCTCGACCCCGGCGATGCGGTCGGGCGTCAGCGATCCCGAGCGCACCAGGAATTCCGCGTCCCATTTGGTGTAGATGTCATTGGTGATCGCGGCGATGTCGTAACGCTGCCGCATCGACTTGCAGAGCAGGTCCATCAGCGCGGTCTTTCCCGATCCGACGGGACCGCCGATGCCGATGCGAAGCGGACCGTGTGTGTTGGGCATGTCAGTTGCCTTCCATCGTCGTCCCCGCGAAAGCGGGGACCCATAACCACGACTGGTTATGATGTGAGAAAGCCGTCTGCCACCTGCGCGAAATCGCGAAGGCACGGCGTATGGGTCCCGGCTC
>DATNMT010000524.1:0-9476 GCA_035602495.1 Bradyrhizobium sp. | reverse complement strand
CACCATGACGGGGGTTTTCTTCGAGCCGTCGGCATCGATATAGAACGCGCCGAAGCGCTCCGGCAGGTTGAAATCGACCTGCGTGGTGCCGCATTGCCAGTCGCGGCCGATGGCGTCGCGCAGCACATATTCGAACTTCGGGCCGTAGAACGCGCCTTCGCCGGGATTGATCTCGGTCTTGATGCGGTGGTTGTGGCCTTGCGCCTCGATCTGCGCGAGCACCGTCGCCATCACGCGCTCGGCGTGCTCCCACATCGCATCGGTGCCGACGCGCTTCTCCGGCCGGGTCGAGAGTTTGACCGTGAGATCGCCCTCGAAGCCGAAATCCGAATAGGTCGACAGGATCAGGTCGTTGATCTTGAGGCATTCGTCGGCGAGCTGCGCCTCGGTGCAGAACACGTGCGCGTCGTCCTGGGTAAATCCACGTACCCGCATCAACCCGTGCATCGCGCCCGACGGCTCGTAGCGATGCACCACGCCGAATTCGGCAAGGCGCAGCGGCAGGTCGCGGTAGCTCTTCAGGCCGTGCTTGAAGATCTGGACGTGGCCCGGGCAGTTCATCGGTTTCAGCACGAACCAGCGCTTGTCCTCGGCCTCGTCGCCGGCCGATTGCGCCGCGAACATGTTCTCGCGATACCATTCCCAGTGGCCGGACGTCTCCCACAGCACCTTGTCGAGAATCTGCGGCGCGTTGACCTCGCTGTAGTCGCCGGTCAGCCGCCGGCGCATATAGGCGATCAGCGCCTGGAAGATGGTCCAGCCCTTGGCGTGCCAGAACACCACGCCGGGGCCTTCCTCCTGGAAGTGGAACAGGTCGAGCTCGCGGCCGAGCTTGCGATGGTCGCGTTTCTCGGCCTCCTCGATCTGCTTCAGATACGCGTCGAGTTCCTCCTGCCTGGCGAACGCCGTGCCGTAGATGCGCGTCAGCATGGGATTGTTGCTGTCGCCGCGCCAGTAGGCGCCAGCCACTTTCATCAGCCTGAAGGCGTTGCCGATCTTGCCGGTCGAGGTCATGTGCGGTCCGCGGCACAGATCGAACCAGTCGCCCTGCCGGTAGATCTTGATGGTCTGCTCGGGGGGAATCGCATCCACCAGCTCGACCTTGAACATCTCGCCATTGTCGCGGAACACCTGCTTGGTCTGCTCGCGCGACCAGATTTCCTTGGTAAAGGGTTTATCGCGCGCGATGATCTCGCGCATCTTCTTCTCGATCGCCGGAAAATCCTCCGGCGTGAACGGCTCGTTGCGGAAGAAGTCGTAATAGAAGCCGTTCTCGATCACCGGGCCGATCGTGACCTGGGTGCCCGGCCAAAGCGACTGCACCGCCTCCGCCAGCACATGAGCCGCGTCGTGGCGGATCAGCTCCAGCGCGCGGGCGTCATCGCGGGCGATGAATTCGATTTTCGCGTCCTGCTCGATCGGGTCGGCAAGATCGACCACCTCGCCATCGAGCGCCATCGCCACCGTCCGCTTGGCCAGCGACGGCGAGATGCCCTTGGCGATATCGAGGCCGGTGGTGTTTTTCGGGAATTCGCGCCTGGCGCCGTCGGGGAAGGTGAGGGCGATCTTGTGCACGGGCTCGACCGGTTTCAGATTCGTGATGCTGTACTGGAATCCCGATGCGGGCGCATTCTTGTCTGGCATGGCGTGTCTCCTGAGGCTCACTCCTGCGAACGAGCGCAGGTAAGCGGGAACGGTCGGTATAGCAGGCGATTCGGGTGTTGCAATCCGGCAATCCAGACAACCGTGCCGTCAAGAAAGTCCGGTTTCGGCCTGTCAATCCATGCCGGGTTGCTCTACATGCATCTGCATGAAAAATCCGCCCGCCGACGGTCACATCCACCGCCGCTTCGCTCCCACTGCCCTGATGCTCGGAAATGTCGTCACCGGCTGCTCGGTGCTGGCGCCGGCGGGCATGTTGATCGAATTGTCATCGGACCTTGGTGTCACGGTCCGCGACGCCGGATCGCTGATCACTTTCGGTGCGGTGATGCTGTGCGTCGGCTCGCCGCTGACGGCATGGCTGACCAGTCGGGTCGAGCGGCGCACCCTGCTCACGGCGACAATGGCGGTTCTCGCGCTTACCAACATGGCCTCGGCGGTCGCGCCGGATTATGCGAGCCTGCTTATCATTCGCCTGATCATGCTGGCGGTCGGCGCGCTGTATACGCCGCAGGCGGCGGGAACCGCAGCGCTGATCGTGCCGGCGGAAAAGCGCGGCAGCACCATTGCCTACATTTTTCTCGGATGGTCGCTCGCCGCGGCGGTCGGCCTGCCCTTGATCACGTTCATCGCCAGCCGCTACGGCTGGCGCGCCGTCTACGGCAGTATCGGACTGATCGGCTGTCTCAGTTTCGTTCTGCTGGCATGGCGTCTGCCGCGCGGGTTGGTCGGCTCTCCGGTCGATCTCAAGACATGGGCCGATGTCGGACGAAACCGCATGATCGTTCTGCTGCTGTTGATCACGACATTGCAGATGTCCGGACAGTTCGTGGTGTTCACCTTCATGGCACCGCTGCTGACGAAATTGACGCAGGTCGGTCCGGACGCGGTCGGCCTGGTGTTCGCGCTGTACGGCATCTTCGGCTTCATCGGCATTGCGATCGCCACCCGCATCGTCGATCCCTGGGGAGCCTGGAGGACCTCGGTGCTCTTCACGGTCCTGATGCTGGCAGGCGTCACCGGATGGGCGGTCAGCGCCGGCACCTATCCGCTGATGGCGTGCTCGGTCGCGATCTGGGGACTGGGGTTCGCCTCGACCAATTCGATGCAACAGGTGCGGCTGGTCAGCGCGGCGCCGGCACTGGCGTCGGCGTCGGTATCGCTGAATACGTCGGTGCTGTATATCGGGCAGGCCGTGGGTTCGGCGATCGGCGGCGTGCTCTATGCGCGCAACCTGCTCTATGGCGCGGGCTACGTGTCGACGGGCTTTGTCGCCCTGGCGCTGGTAATGGTGGTTCTGACCAAACCGCGGCAATCCGGGGCATCTCCGGCATAGTTGTCCCGGGCGCTTTTTGCCCCGTAATTGCGCCCTGGATGCGCCCACCGGCTCGACTCGAAGTTTGCTTTGCCTTAAATCGACAGCCGCAAATGAACGTGAAGTGAGAAGCGATATGAGAAAAATACTTGCACTCGTCATGGTCCTGTATTCGGGCGCGGCCATTGCGCAAAGCACCGCGCCCGCTCAAGGCACCGCACCGGCCGCCGGCGCGCCGCCGACCGTCGGGGGAAAGCCCCTGGTCCAGGTCAAGCCGGCCGCGGCAAAGCCGGCGGCTGCGTCGTCGCATCTGCCGATCGCCAAGCGTTTGCAGGCCTGTCTTGACGTCGAAGACGGAACGAAGGGCCGCCTGGATTGCTACGACGCCGTGTTTGCGCCGAAGCCAAATCCCAAGGCGCCGGCCGCGAAGGGCGTCGCGGACTGCCGTTTCAAGAAGGAAGAGGACGAACGGCTGACATGTTTCAACGGGTTTGCCGAGAGCATCCCGAAATTCTAGCGCGCGACCCGACAGGATCGACTCCTGATCCAACCTCGGGGGTCGCCTGGTCAGTCGCCGATCCGCGTCAGCACTGCCTTGAAGGCAACGCCCGGCGCCTGCAGTGCGGTACCTTCGAAGTCGACCATGTCGCCGTTCTGCGCTCCCTTCAGCGTCAGCGTGATCATGTCGGTTCCGAACAGCGGCTTGAAGTTCGGGTCGGGATTGTGGCGCAGCGTCGATATCTTGACGTGGATCTCGTCGCCCTTGCGGGTGTAGTTCCCGGTGAAAGCAAAGCCGGAATTGCCGCCGCGAAGTTTGCCCGACGTGGCATAGAGCACGCCAATGCCGGTGCCATGAACGGTATGAAACTCAACCTTGTAGAGGCCTTCCTGCAATTGGCGTCCCCCGGTAGTTGTAGGTTGGCGAATTGCACCCTATGGCCCGGCCTCATCGCGAACAATTCCGCGCGCGGGAAATGGCGCCGCCATCAACATCACAATTCCATATCGGCAGTATGAGGCGGTGAGTCGGCGTGTCGATACAAGATGACGTGTGGTTATCGGTTCGCAGACGCCGATGCGTTTGACGCAACCCTCGCCAGCGCCGAAGTTGCCGCCATTTTAACCAGCACTTCCTTGAGGGGATATTCCGTCCAGGCGTGCGTGACGTAATCGCGATGCGTCACGCCATCGGGGCTTTTCACGAACACCACGCTGCCCGGCCGCAGCGGACGATCCATGTCGTCGGATATCGCGATGCCCTTTTCCCGCAGCATCTGCATCAGTTCACGGTCGTGCCGCTGGGTGTAACGCGTATAGGCACTGACGAAGAAGCCGGACCGGTTGTTCTCGATCCAGGACGCGAACTTGTCGAGTTCGCCATAGACCGCATCGAGCAGGAACACGCCGCGCACGCGATTGCCCAGCCCGCCGACTTCCAGGCTCCAGGCTGCCGGAACGAACCCGCCGCTGTAACCCACGATGATCACCGGCATGTTGGCGAAGGCTTTGGCGGCGCCGGGATCGCCATAGAGCTGGGCCAGGTGATCGGCCGATTCATTCACGAAGCGCTTGAGCCCGCCGGGTTGCCAGAACTTGCCTGCGCTGGAATCGGCGGCATCGACCGCAAGCTGCGGCGCCAGCAGCACCGCGTTGACGCCGGAATCGGTGATCTGTTGCGGCACCAGCTGGCGGTCGCGAACGTCGCGTTCCAGCGTCGCGCCATTGCCGTGGAAGAATACGACGATGACACCGGGCTTGCGGACGTCGAAATTCTCCGGGATGTGCATCAAGACGCGGTTGTCGTTGTAGGTCTGGTCCTGCCAGTAAACCCGGCCGCCATAGCTGCGGTGACCGCGGCGTCCGTCTTTGTAAATGTTGAGGAACGGCTCCTCGGTGCGCGGATTGTTGCCGAGATAGGGGAAAGCCGAGGATTTCAGGCTGACCAGAGTTGTCAGATCCTCCTTGGCCGGCGGCTGATATGGCAGCGTCGGTGCGAGTGACGCGACCCGGTACGGCGCCCGCGGCGCCTGCGCGGTTCGTTTGGCGGGCGCGCCGGCCGGCTGGAACGGCTCGAAGCTTTCGCTCGCGGTCGGGAAGCGGTCCCTGAACTGAGGTCTTGGGAAGCGGTCGTCGAAGGTGTCCGCCGTCGAGGCCTGCGAATTGGCCGCGAGCGTGCCGGCATTCGGCGCCTGCCCGCATTGCACGAGAACGAATGACAGGGGAACAACCACCGCCAGAACCGCAAGCCAGCGCCACCGGCCGGCGCCGGCCTTCGGCGCTTGCGGCCACGCCCCGCGCGTTGCGCCAAGTGACATCACCTGGCCTGCGCGGTCAGACGTCTGCGATTTTGCCCCGACCATCCACCCATTACCCCAATATCCAGCAGCGATCGGTATCTGAGCGCGCCGGCGTTTAGGCGACGTTAAGCTTCCGGAAAACTCCCCACCGGAAGCTCGAAACACAACACGAAATCGTGTCCTGATTGTGGGACGGCGCCGTCTTTTCGCGATGCCGTAGAGGACCGGGGTACCTCGGCCATCGTACACGGTATTTAGTTACCTAAATCGCGTCAAGATTTAAATCATTGTTAACGTTGCTTGAATTGACGAAGGCCTGCCTGCACGATGAAAAATCACGGGCGCGACGCACGCGCCCCGAGGCATGGACCGACATGGCGGTAACAGAAACGGGCAGCCCGGCATGGCCCGACCGGCTCCCGGCAGGCGGATCCACTGTCTCGGTCATCGTGGCGACCGCGATCGTCGTGGCCGACATGGTTGGCGTCGGCGTCTTCACCAGCCTCGGCTTTCAGGTCAAGGACATCCCCTCCGGCTTTGCAATTCTGCTGCTATGGACGGTTGGCGGGATCGTCGCGCTATGCGGGGTGTTTTCCTACAGCGAACTCGGCGCGATGTTTCCGCGCTCGAGCGGCGAATACAATTTCCTGAGCCGCGCCTTCCATCCGGCGTTCGGATTTCTGGCGGGCTGGGTATCGGCGACCGTCGGTTTCGCAGCGCCGGTGGCGCTGGCCGCGATGGCGTTCGGGGAATACGGCAAATCGGTCTTGCCTGACGTCCCGCCACTGGCGCTGGCCACGGCCGTGGTCTGGCTGGTGTCGATCGTGCAGCTTTCCGGCGTCAGGCATTCCAGCACTTTTCAATTGATCTCGACGATCCTGAAGGTCGTGTTGATCGTTGGCTTCCTGATTGCCGGATTTGTCATCGGCACACCGCAACCGGTCCGGTTCACGCCCGATATTTCCGACTTCGCCCCTATCGTCAGCGGTCCGTTCGCGATCGGCCTGGTGTTCGTGATGTATTCATTCTCCGGCTGGAACGCTGCGACCTACATCATCGGCGAAATGCGCACGCCGCAGCAGAGCCTGCCCCGCGCGCTGCTGGCGGGGACGCTGATCGTGCTGGTGCTGTATGTGGCGCTGAATGCGGTGTTCCTTTACACCACGCCGATCGCCAAACTCGCAGGCCAACTCGATGTCGCCCGCATCGCCGGCAGCGCCATTTTCGGCGACATCGGCGGTCGCATCGTCGGCGCCATGATCTGTATCGGCCTGGTGTCGTCGATCAGCGCCATGATGTGGATCGGCCCGCGCGTCATGATGACCATGGGGGAGGACATCCCGGCGTTACGGATATTTGCCCGCAAATCGGGCAATGGCGCGCCGGCCTATGCCATTCTGTTCCAGCTCGCTGCCGCCAGCCTGATGCTGTTCACCCGCAGTTTCGAGAAGGTGCTCGATTTCATCCAGTTCGCGCTGTTGTTCTGCTCGTTCTTCACCGTACTCGGCGTCATCAAGCTGCGCATCACCCAGCCCGATCTGCCGCGGCCCTACCGCGCCTGGGGATACCCGATCACGCCCGTGGTTTTCCTGCTCGTGACCGCATTCATGATGTACTATCTTTTGACGGAGCGGCCGTTGCAGTCGGCGCTTGGTACATTGATCATGCTTTCCGGCCTTTTGATCTACGCCGTCTTCCGCAAGCGGGCCGATCCGGGCTCCGCGACTTCGTCCCCGGGCCGCCAGTAGCGATGCTTCAATTCAGGAAAATCGCGGCTGTTGCCGTCACCGTGTTGTTCGCGAGCGCGATGTCGGCGCGCGCCGCCGAGACGGTCACGGCCAACGATACCGCGCTGTTCCTTGCTGGCATGCAGCCGTCGGCCGACTCGCCGCTGATGCCGCTGACCAGGGATCCGGCCTGGCAGCATCACGCGAAATTCTTCGACGCGGCGTTCGCGCAGCTCGAGCAGCGCCAGCTTTCGAAGATCCGGGCCTGGGCGAATACCAATCTGGCCGCGCCCAAGCCGACGATGTTTTACATGTTCTCGGGTCCGGATTTCCTTTACGCCGACGCGTTTTATTCGAAGGCGACCACCTACGTGCTGAGCGCGCTGGAGCCGCCCGGTTCGGTGCCCGACCTGACGCGCTTGCCGCGCGGCGGGGTGGCAGCCGCGCTCTACAATGTCGAGCGCTCGATGAGCTCGATCCTGAGCTTCAGCTTCTTCATCACCAAGATGATGAAGGTCGATTTGCGCGCCGGACAGCTCAATGGCACCTTGCCGATCCTGTACGTTTTCCTGGCGCGCTCGGGCAAGACCATCCGTGAGGTCGGTCCGGTGTCGCTTGACGACAAGGGCGCTGCGTATTTCGGCAACGAAAACCCTGGCAAGAACGCCACCCGCGGCGTGCGGATCGTGTTTGCAGGCAGCGACGGCGTGCAACGCACGCTGTACTACTTCTCGACCGATCTCTCCAATCCCGGCGTCAAGGCCTCGGGCTTCCTGAAGTTTTGCCAGACGCTGGCGCCGGGGAACAGCCTGATCAAGAGCGCCTCCTATCTGCTGCACTCCGGCAATTTCACCACCGTGCGCGATTTTCTGCTCGCCAACAGCGCCACCATCATCCAGGACGATTCCGGAATTCCGCTGGCGTATTACAGTCCAAAGAAATGGCGCTTGTTCCCGTTCGGCCATTACGCCGGTCCGATCGCCGAATTCGCCGGCCGATACCAGGAGCAGTATGCCGAGCTGTTCAGGCGAGCCCAGCCGATGGATTTCGGCATTGGCTATCGCTGGCGCACCTATGAATCGAATTTACTGCTGTCGGTGAGGCTGGCCTCCGACGATTCCGGAAACGTCGAGACCACATCATCGGCGCCAGCGGACGAAACGCCGCCGCCCAAGCCGCGTTCCCGGAAGCCGCGCCCGCCGGCGCCGGTCCAGCAGCAGCAGCGAAGCTTCTTCTGGTTTTCGCGCTGAAGATATCGGTTCGTGAGGCAGCGCCCGACCAGGGATTTTTACCATCTCACGCTTTGGCTCGGCACGATGGGGGCCGTACTGCTCGGCCGGTCGTTGCCGACGCTGAAAAACCGGCAGGCCGCGACGATCAGGATGACGAGCGCAAGCGCCACCACGAGATCAATCTGTCTGGGATCATGGTGACCTCCGTGGCTGATTTTCCAGCGCATTGCTTGGGCCCTCGGAGCGAAGCCGTTGCATTAATGTCCCTGCGGCGCCTCGGTTCCCGGCAATACAATGCGCCCTTCGCTCGAAAGCGGTGCAGCAGAGCGTCTCGCGCATGATCCTAACATGCATGGCCGCCTGCGTTGACCTGTATCAACTAGGGAGAATTGACGCCGCGCCATCGGCCGTAGCGCCACGGCAAATACCAGCACGCGCCCGGTGGCCGGGTCAGCGGCACATTGTCGATTCCTGAAGTACCCCAGGGCTGGCAACGCAGCAGCCGCGCCAACGTCATCCAGCCGCCGCCCCACAGCCCGAAGCGCTCGATCGCCTCATCGCCGTAAACCGAACAGGTCGGCAGGTGACGGCAGTTGTAGCCGACCAGTGGCGACAGCGTATGCCGGTATATCCAGATCAGGGCGCGTCCGGCGTTGCGCGGGAGTCGCTGAACCGTCCCGGCGCAGTCGGCGCAATGCGAATATTTCATAGGCGCGGTGCCCATTGTTGAGCGCTGATTTGCCCGGTTCCAATGCACGGAACCTTGTCCGGCATGCAATTGAGTCACACTCGCCACAATTTCGTACGCATTTCGTGGCGTTGCAGCAAAATGTTGATAGACGCTTATTTGACGGGAGGTTACCCTTTTCACAACGCCGGTGTGACAGAATCACTTGGCGTTGAATTGGGGCCGTTGCCACTGCTCGCTATGGGGCTTGGGGGAAGGAACCGAATTGAGGCTCGTGAGGTCGTTTGAACTTCGCGGCTTGGCACTGATCGGTGCCGCCGCCCTCTGCTTCGTATGGCCCGGGGCGGCTGCGCCCGGCAGTTCGACGCATGCCGGTGTCACCCTCGAAGAACGCAAATTACCGATGCGGTTCAACTGGGTGGCGTGCGAGCCGAATTGCGGCGGCTGGGTCAGCGCGGTCGGCATCGTGACCTCTGACAGCCCCAAGGATTTCGACGATTTCGCGCGCGGTCGCGAACTTGGCGGCGCCACCATCGTGCTGGATTCCAGCGGCGG
>DATNMT010000514.1:0-5541 GCA_035602495.1 Bradyrhizobium sp. | reverse complement strand
CGCTGTCCTATATCGACTTCATGGGGACGAAGAATTTCGTCGCGCTGTGCCACAAGCTCGAGGCCAAATACGGCTCCCGCTTTACGCCACCGAAACTGCTGGAGGAGATGGCGGCGAAAGGCGAGACCTTCTACGGCCGCTTCCCGCCGAAGAAGCTGGCGGCGGCGTAGCGTTCTTCTTCTCCCTCTCCCGCTCTTGCGGGGGAGGGTAGGGGTGGGGGTGCCCAACAAGAATGCCGGCGTGCGCGGTGAAACCCCCCCCCCGCCGCGCTCTATCGAGCGCGTCGACCTCCCCCGCAAGCGGGGGAGGCGAAGAGCTCGGTCGCAAACAAAAAAGGGCCGGATCATCGATCCGGCCCTTTGTCGATCGCGGTCGGCGAGACCTCACGCCGCCTTCATTAATCCTTCTTTCGTCAACGCTTCCTGCACCTTCGGGCGGGCGCCGACACGGGCCTGGTAGGCTTTCAGGTTCGACAGGCCGGAGAGGTCGAACTTCATCCGGTCGGCCCATGACAGCATCGTGAACATGTAACCGTCGGCGACCGTGAACTGCTTGCCCATCAGGTAGTCATGACCGGCCAGCTTGCCGTCGACGTATTTGAACTTGCCCATCGCCCGGTCCTTGAAGAAATTCTTGGCGTCGTCCGCGAGCAGCGGCGAGAACATTGGGCCGATATTCTTGTGCAATTCCGAGTTGATGTAGGTGAGCCATTCCTGCAGCTTGTAGCGCTCGGCGCTGTCGCGGGCGGGCGCGAGGTTCTTGGCCGAGGCCTTGTCGGCGATCATCTGCACGATGACCGGGCCTTCGGTCACGAGTTCACCGCTGTCGAGCGCGAGCGCCGGCACCTGGCCCTTCGGGTTGACCTTGAGGTAGTCGTCGCCGTTTTCGAGCTTCTTGGCCCGCAGGTCGACCTTGACCAGGTCGTAGGGCAGTCCCGCTTCCAATAGCGCGATATGGGGAGAGAGCGAGCAGGCGCCTGGCGAATAATACAGTTTCATCGGAATTTCCTTCCCTCAGGGTTATTGGCTAAGGCTATGGGGGTGACTAAATGCATCTGCATGAAATAGTCAAGATTGATGCAGCTGCATTTAGTGCGGTACAGTGTAATGTCATCTAAGGGCCGCGACATGAAACGCAAACCATCGACGGAGGCGACCGCCGCCTGGATTCGCCTGATGCGGATCCAGAGCCAGGTGCTCGGCGCCGTCGAGCAGGATTTGAAGAAGGCGGGTTTCCCGCCGCTGGCCTGGTATGACGCGCTGCTCGAACTGTCGCGCGCGCCGTCAGGCGAGATGCGCCCGGTGGAATTGGAAAAGCAGATGCTGATCCCGCAATACTCGACCTCGCGGCTGATCGACCGGCTGGTCGACGAGGGGCTGGCGGCGCGCCGCGAATGCAAGATCGACAAGCGCGGCCAGTTCGTCGAGATCACCGAGGCCGGGCGCGAACTGCAGAAGAAAATGTGGAGCGCCTATTCGGCCGCGATCGAAAAACACGTCGGCTCGAAACTGTCGGATGTGGACGCCGCCAAACTTTGCGGCCTGCTCGACCGGCTGGGCTGCTCCTGCGGCGAGGCAGCAACGCTTGCCGCAAGAGACGGCGCGCCCGCCCGATGATCCCTATTTTGCCTCCCGCGTCCACGGGCCGGTCGGTTCGCGGACAACCCCGTCACCGCGCGCGTTGGGACGCTGCGCCCTTGATCCGGAATTTCCATGGCGCGTGACCAGATCGATATGACGCCGCTGCAGTCGCGCGACGAATTGGTGGCGTGGCTGGAAGCCGGCGTGAAGCCGCCTTCCGAATTCCGCATCGGCACCGAGCACGAAAAAACCCCGTTCACGCTGTCCGGCCACCATCCCGTGCCTTACCAAGGCGTGCGCGGCATCGGCGCGCTGCTCGAAGGCATGCAGCTGTTGCTCGGCTGGGAGCCGATCATGGAGCGCGGCAACATCATCGGGCTCTACGACGTCACCGGCGGCGGCGCGATTTCGCTGGAGCCGGGCGGACAGTTCGAATTGTCCGGCGCGCCGGTCGAGAACGTGCATCAGACCCAGTCCGAGCTGATGGCGCATTTGGCGCAGGTGCGCGAGATCGCAAGCCCCTTGGGGATAGGCTTTCTCGGGCTCGGCATGACGCCGTCATGGTCGCGGTGGCAGATCCCGGTGATGCCCAAGGGCCGCTACAAGATCATGACCAGCTACATGCCGAAGGTCGGCCAGTACGGCCTCGACATGATGTACCGGACCTGCACGGTGCAGACCAATCTCGACTTCTCCTCCGAAGCCGACATGGTCAAGAAGCTTCGGGTGTCGGTGGCGCTGCAGCCGGTGGCGACCGCGCTGTTCGCCAATTCGCCGTTCACCGAAGGCAAACCCAACGGTTTCCTGTCGTTCCGCTCCGAAATCTGGCGCGACACCGACAATGCGCGCGCCGGCATGATTCCGTGGGCGTTCGAGGACGGCATGGGTTTCGAGCGCTGGGTCGATTATGCGCTGGACGTGCCGATGTATTTCGTCAAGCGCGGCGACGAGTATATCGACGTCGCCGGCTCGTCGTTCCGGGCTTTCTTCGAGGGCAGGAATAATTCGCTGCCCGGCGAGCGCCCGACATTGTCGGACTGGGCCAATCATCTGTCGACGATTTTCCCGGAGGTGCGGCTGAAACGCTATCTGGAAATGCGCGGCGCCGATGGCGTGCCGTGGAACCGGCTGCCGGCGCTGCCGGCGTTCTGGGTCGGCCTGCTCTACGACGATGCCAGCCTGAATGCGGCATGGGACATCGTCAAAAACTGGAACGCGTGCGAACGCCAGTCGCTGCGCGACGACGTGCCGCGTCTCGGCTTCAAGTCGCGGATCAAGGATCGCTATCTGTTCGAAATCGCCAAGGAATGCCTGGCGCTGGCGCATGCGGGCTTGCGGCGGCGCGGCCGCCTCGATCATTCCGGCCGCGACGAGAGCCGCCATCTCGAACCGCTGCAGCGAATCATCGACTGCGGCCGCGCGCCGGCCGAAGAGATGCTGGAGAAATTCCGCGGCCCCTGGCGAGGCTCGGTGGAGCCGGCCTATGAGGAATACGCGTTTTAGATCAAGTTGTTGACTTCGTTTTGAACTGCGCGATCTGGCGACGCCGTTCATCCGCCGTACAGGTTCATGGCGATCAAATGGCAAGCCGCGACCGGCGGTGAAGTCCAATCAGTCGAAAGCGACAGCGTATGGGGAGTAGCCGCCTGCCCGGGGCGTGTTTGGTGACGCTCGTGTTTTTGGCGGCCGCCGCCACCACGCGACCGGCGCAGGCGCAGGCCAATTTCGACCGCCCCGGCGGCGATTATCTGAGTTCGCCGGTCCCCTCCGGCGATCCGGCGGATTGCGCGCTGGTGTGCGAGCGCGACCGGCGCTGCCGGGCGTGGAGCTTCAACTACCCGACCGATACCGCCGTCGGCGCGGTGTGCTGGCTGAAGAACAGCGTGCCGGCGCGGGTGCAGGACAATTGCTGCGTTTCCGGCGTGCGCGGTGCCGGCGTGGTCGAGCCACGCAACGGCGCGGTCGAAACCTCGATCGACCGGGTCGGCGGCGATTACCACAGCTACGCCCTCAAGAGCGGCGAAAGCGACGAGGCGTGCAGGGCGGCCTGCACCGATGACAACAAATGCCGCGCCTGGACCTATGCGCGCCCGGGCTATGTCGGCAAGGAAGCGCACTGCTTCCTGAAAAAGGAAATCAAGCCGCCGCGGCACAGGGCCGGGTTTACCTCGGGCGTGGTGCGGTAAACTCGTCGTCCCTGCCAAGCGAGCAACGCGAGCGCCAGCCGGGACCCAACCACCGATCCTTGTGTTGGCCAAGGCTGGAGCGACCATCCCGCGCAACCACGAATGCCTGTGGTTATGGGTCCCTGCTTTCGCAGGGACGACAATCTGAGGGACGCTACGCCTCCGCCGGCAGCACCGTGAGCTCCGGCCACAGCTCCTTCCACCGCGCGGCCTTCGCCGCGTAATTCGCCGCCGAAAAATTCGGACCCGGATTGGGCCGCACGATCAGGCCGGCGATGTCGTCAAATCCATCAGGCGCGTAGACGTCGTAACCGTTTTGGGTGCGGCGGATTCCGACCTGGGTATTTTTGGTCAGGAAGCGGTCGATGCCCTCCGTCGAGCAGCGCAGCGCCGGGTAGGGCAAGCCATGTTTTTCGGGATACCAAAGATGGACGCGCGCCTGGTTGCGCAGCTCGACCGTGACGCCGAGATGCGCCAGCCGGCCCTGCAACGCCCGGATCGCGGCGTCTTCGGCCTGCCATGAGGTGTCGGCATCGAAATAGAACACATCGTAATCGGCGATGCCGTAATCGACCGCGCGGCCAGTCGTGACGTTCCACGCGGTCTGCACCAGGCAGCCCGAAACGATCCACGCATCCGGCAGCGCGAGCGCCAGCAATTGATCGGCGATGGCGCCATTGACGGAATTGCGAAGGGCCGCGGCGAGGAAGGCGTCTCGGTTCATGGCAGCACGGCTACGATTCTTCCCTCCCGAGCGCGTAGTGTTTGGCTCGTCATGCCCGGGCTTGTCCCGGGCATCCACGCCTTGACTAAATCTGGGCAAGGAAGACGTGGACGGCCGGGTCGAGCCCGGCCATGACGAAGAGCCTCCCTCAGTGCACCGAGGTGAAAAACCGCGCCACGCGGAAACCGGAGAGCCAGGTCCAGATCGGCTGGCTGCGGATACCGAGATCCCAGGAGGCGACCACGGCGTCGGCGCGGCCGACCAGATCATCGATCGGCAACATCCCGACGCCGCCCTCGCGCACCGGCACGCGGCTGTCGGCGGAGTTGTCGCGGTTGTCGCCCATCACGAACAAACGGCCCGGCGGCACCGTGACTTCCGGCGTGTTGTCGAGCCGGCCGTTGTCGCGCAATTTCAGGATTTCGTGGCTGACGCCGTTCGGCAGGGTCTCGACGTAGCGATAGGCGGGCTCGACCCCGCCATTGTCGTCTTCGGCCTGGCCGATGCCGTCCGGCTTCAGCTCGGCGGCGCGGTCGTTGATGAAGAGCTGGCCCTGCCGCATCTGGATGCGGTCGCCGGGCAGCCCCACCACGCGCTTGACCCAGGCCTGCGAACGGTCGCCGGGCCAGCGGAACACCACGACGTCGCCGCGCTTCGGCGTTTCGCCGAACAGGCGGCCCGACTCCGGCAGGTTGATCTGGATCGGCAGCGAGGCGGTCGAATAGCCGTAGGCGTATTTGGTCGCCAGCAGCGCATCGCCGATCTGCAGCGTTGGCTCCATCGAACCGGAGGGCACGTAGAACGGCTCGGCCAGCGCGCCCTTGGCGATAAACACCGCCAGCACGATCCCGGCGAGCTGGACCAATTGGCCGCGCCAGGTCGATGTCTTCGGAGTGACTGCTTCGTTGTTGGTGCTCATGCGCCGGTTCCTCCGACCGTGATTTTTTCCATCCGCAGCGTCGGCTGGCCGACGCCGACCGGCACGCCCTGGCCGTGCTTGCCGCAGGTGCCGATGCCAGTATCGAGCGCCAGATCGTTGCCGATCATGGTG
>DATNMT010000500.1:0-3924 GCA_035602495.1 Bradyrhizobium sp. | reverse complement strand
CGGGCGTTACGTCCACTTTATCTGCATGTCGGCGATCGTCTCGTTCCTGATCGTGCATGTCGCGCTGGCGTTGCTGGTGCCGAAAAGCCTGCGCGCCATGATCATCGGACGCTAATTCAAGGAGATACGTCATGGGCCGACTTCGCTCGCTTCTGATCCCCGGCGTCGACAAACAACTGCTGGTCAGGGACGCCACGAAATTGATGCCGGACCTGGCGCGGCGGCGCTTCATCGCCGGCGGGGCCAGCTTTGGCGCGCTGACGCTGCTGACCGGCTGCGACGTCTCCGATAGTTTTTCCGCCGATCGGATGCTGGCGAAAATCTCGAAGTTCAACGACGCGGTGCAGGCGGCGATCTTCAATCCCTATGCGCTGGCGCCGACTTTCCCGGAAAGCGCCATCACAAAACCGTTCCCGTTCAACGCCTATTACGAGGTCGACGACGCGCCCGAGATCGACGGCAAGACCTGGAAGTTCGAGGTCCGCGGCCTCGTCGACAACAAGAAATCCTGGACGCTGGACGAACTCTACAAGCTGCCGCAGGTCAAACAGGTCACGCGCCATATCTGTGTCGAGGGCTGGAGCGCGATCGGCAGCTGGACCGGCACGCCGCTGCGCGATTTCCTTAAAATCGTCGGCGCCGACACGCGCGCGAAATATTGCTGGTTCCAGTGCGCCGACAAGGATGGCTACAACTCGCCGCTCGACATGGAGACCGCGCTGCACCCACAGACCCAGATGTCGTTCAAATTCGCCGACGAGATCCTGCCCCGGGCCTATGGTTTTCCGATGAAGATCAGGGTGCCCACGAAACTCGGGTTCAAGAATCCGAAATATGTGATCTCGATGGAAGTCACCAACGACTACAAGGGCGGCTACTGGGAAGACCAGGGCTACAATTCGTTCAGCGGGAACTGAATGGCGAATAGCGAATGGCGAGTAGCGAATAGGGAAGGCATTTCCGCTCACTATTCGCCATTCGCTACTCGCTATTCGCTCTTTGCCAGTTTCCCCTGAAACGCCGCCGCAGCAGCGGCGATGGCCAACAGCGCCGCCGAGACGTTGAGCGCATAGGACAGGCTGCCGAGCGCGTCGGTGATGGCACCGACCGCGATCGGCCCGAGCGTCTGGCCGATACCGAAGGCGATCGTCATCGCCGCGATGCCCTTCGGCCAGGCCGAAGGCGGATAGTTGAAGCGGACGAAAGCGGTGGTCGACGCCACCACCGCGAAGAAGGCGACGCCGAACACCACGGCCGATAGCGCCAGCAGCAGCGTCGAATGTCCGAACAGCGGGAGCGCCGCGCCGATCGCGAGCGCGACGAGAATGATCGCGGTCGAGACACCGCCGCGGTCGAGCGCGAGCACACGCCGCCACGCCCATGGCGTCACGAACGCGCTCACTCCGATCAGGCTCCAGAACGCGCTCTGTGCCGCGGCGCCACCGCCGGCGTCGCGGATATAGGCGATCATGAAGGTCATGTAGGCGATGTAGCCGGCGCCAAACAGGAAATAGCCGGCGAGATAGATCAGGATCGGCCGGAGCGCGAGCGGCGCCGGGGCTGTGTCCGCAATGCCCTTGCCGCCACCGATCGGCGCCAGCAATAGCGGAATGGTCATGGCGACCGAGAGCAACGTCAGCGCCCACCACACGATCCACCACGAGCCCGGACCGAATGCCTGCAGCACGAACGGTGCGATCAGGCCCGAGGCCAGGATGCCCATCCCGGGTCCGGCGTAGAACAGGCTGAGCAGGAAGTTCGCGCGCGGCGGGCGCGATTGCGCGATTCCCGCCGCCAGCGCGCCGCCGGCGACGAAACCCGCCCCCGCGGCGAATCCGACCAGCAGCCGCGCAAAACTCAGGACGACAAAATTGCCCGACAGCGCGCACAGCGCCAGCGAGACCACGCTGGCGAGCGTTCCCCAGCGCACCGTCGCGGCGAGGCCAAATCGCCTGATCAGCTGCGAGGCCAGCAGCGCGCCGGCGAGATAGCCGGCGGCATTGATGGTGTTCATGAAACCCGCGGCCGAATACGACCAGCCAAGCGAATCGCGCATGTCCGGCAGCACCAGCGCATAGGCGAAGCGGCCGATGCCGAGCCCGACGGTCGGCGCCAGCGACAGGATCAGGATCAGCCGCGCGGGATGCGCGATATGCGAAGCGCGGTCGGGGGCGTGCAAGGGGGTTACTCCGGCAGCGCGCAATGTGGCAGGGTCGGCGTCGATTGCACAGGGCGCAGACCGCAATGGTGTCTTGCCATCCGCGCAACGCCGCTTTAGCACTCCGCGCGCTTGTCATGCGCGGGCCTGACCCGGGCATCCATCGATCTTCGCGAAAAGCATTCTTGCGAAGGAGATGGATTGCCGGGTCAGGCCCGGCAATGACAGAAGAAATTGGTGAGGAAAATATTGGATGACCACCCATAAACTGCTGCTTCTCCCCGGCGACGGCATCGGCCCCGAAGTGATGGCGGAGGTGAAGCGCCTGATCGACTGGCTCGGCGCGCAAGGCATCGCGCATTTCGAGACCGAGCAGGGGCTGGTCGGCGGTTCCGCCTATGACGCGAGCCAGCAGAGCATCACGGATGCGACCATGGCCAGGGCGAAGGCCGCGGACGCCGTGATCTTCGGCTCGGTCGGCGGTCCGAAATGGGACAGCGTGCCCTATGAGGCGCGGCCCGAAGCCGGGCTGCTGCGGTTGCGCAAGGAACTCGGCCTGTTCGCGAATTTGCGCCCCGCCGTGTGTTATCCGGCGCTGGCGGATGCCTCGAGCCTGAAGCGCGAGGTGGTCGAGGGCCTCGACATCATGATCGTGCGCGAGCTCACCGGCGGGGTGTATTTCGGCGAACCGAAAACCATCACCGATCTCGGCAACGGCCAGAAGCGCGCGATCGACACCCAGGTCTATGACACCTATGAGATCGAGCGCATCGCCCGGGTCGCCTTCGACCTGGCGCGCAAACGCCGCAACAAGCTGACCTCGATGGAAAAGCGCAACGTCATGAAATCCGGCGTGCTCTGGAACGAAGTCGTGACCCAGGTCCATGCGCGCGAATACAAGGACGTCACGCTCGAACATCAGCTCGCCGATTCCGGCGGCATGAACCTGGTGAAAGCGCCGAAACAATTCGACGTCATCGTCACCGACAATCTGTTCGGTGACATGCTCTCCGATATCGCGGCGATGCTGACGGGTTCGCTGGGCATGCTGCCGTCGGCGTCGCTGGGGGAAATCGACGTCAAGACCAAAAAGCGGAAAGCGCTGTACGAGCCGGTGCACGGCTCGGCGCCGGATATCGCAGGCCGAGGGCTTGCCAACCCGATCGCGATGCTGGCGTCGTTCGGCATGGCGCTGCGCTATTCGTTCGACATGGGTGCGCTTGCCGACAAGCTCGACGCCGCGATCGCCGCCGTGCTGGCCAGCGGCCTGCGCACCGCGGACATCAAGTCCGAGGGCACCAGGGCGGCGAGCACCACCCAGATGGGCGAAGCGATCCTGAAGGAATTGCAGGCGCTGCACGGGTGACCGTCATTCCGGGATGGTGCGTAAGCACCAGACCCGGAATCTCGAGATTCCGGGTTCGATGCTTCGCATCGCCCCGGAATGGCGGTATTCTGATAGTCCGAAAATAATTTACGAAATTCAGCAGTAGCGCTTGCCGCCCGACCCAAATCAGTCGTACATGTTCGGCCGTCCCGTCCCACTTGAGGGGCGTTTCGCGATCGTCACGAGCGCGGGGCGGGATGCGGTGGACGCGGATGGCGCTTCTGACGAGGGCGCAGATTGCGGACGGCGAAGTCGTGTGGTCCTGACGCCTCAGCGGTTGGCGTCAAGTCGGCGGAGGCAACTCCGCCGATGACGGTGTCAACAAAGCCCGATCACCGGGGAGAGTACGTATAAGCCGTAAACCATTGCGCGGGGAATG
>DATNMT010000220.1:0-4614 GCA_035602495.1 Bradyrhizobium sp. | reverse complement strand
GTCGCGGTCACCACGATGTGCGCGATGGCCACGATCCTGTTCCTGGGCGGCTGGCTGCCGCCGATCGCGGTTGTGCCGTTCACCTGGGTTCCCGGCGTGATCTGGTTCGTGCTCAAGGTATTTTTCATGTTCTTCATGTTTGCGATGGCGAAGGCGATCGTGCCGCGCTACCGCTACGATCAGTTGATGCGGCTCGGCTGGAAGGTGTTCCTGCCGCTGTCGCTGGCGATGGTGGTTGTCGTCGCCGGCGTGCTGCATTTCGCGGGGATCGCCCCGCAATGAGGTCGCCATGGGTGTCAATGTCAACGCCACCGCCCGCTCGCTTCTGCTGTCCGAATTCGTATCGGCGTTCTTCCTCGCCATGCGCTATTTCTTCAAGCCGAAGCCGACGCTGAACTATCCGTTCGAGAAGGGGCCGATCTCGCCGCGCTTCCGCGGCGAGCACGCGCTGCGCCGTTATCCCAATGGCGAGGAGCGCTGCATCGCCTGCAAGCTGTGCGAGGCGATCTGTCCGGCGCAGGCCATCACCATCGAGGCCGGCCCGCGCCGCAACGACGGCACCCGCCGCACCGTGCGCTACGACATCGACATGGTGAAATGCATCTATTGCGGCCTGTGCCAGGAAGCCTGCCCGGTCGATGCCATCGTCGAGGGACCGAATTTCGAATTCGCGACCGAGACGCGCGAGGAACTCTTTTATGACAAGGCGAAACTGCTCGCCAATGGCGACCGCTGGGAGCGCGAGCTTGCGAAATCGATCGAACTCGACGCGCCGTACCGGTGAGGTGAGGGCATGATCCTTCCAGCCCTGTTCTTCTACTTGTTCGCCGGCATCTGCGTGGCCTCGGCAGTGATGGTGATTGTGTCGCGCAATCCCGTGCACTCCGTGCTGTTTTTGATCCTGGCCTTCGTCAACGCTTCCGGCCTGTTCATGCTGATGGGCGCCGAATTCCTGGCGATGATCCTGGTCGTGGTCTATGTCGGCGCGGTCGCAGTGCTGTTCCTGTTCGTGATCATGATGCTCGACGTCGATTTCACCGAACTGCGCGAGGGTTTCCTGGAATATTTGCCGATCGGACTGGTGATCGGCGCGGTGTTTCTCGCCGAATTGCTGCTGGTGGGCGGCGGCTGGGTCATCAATGCCGGCACCGCCAAATCCATCACCGCGGCGATCCCGGCCAATGTCAGCAACACCGAAGCGCTCGGGCTCGTGCTGTACACCAAATACATTCATTACTTCCAGATCGCCGGCCTGGTGCTGCTGGTGGCGATGATCGGCGCCATCGTGCTGACCTTGCGTCACAAGGCGAGCGTCAAGCGGCAGGACATCAACGTGCAGAACGCGCGCACGCCGGAACTCGCCATGAGCGTGCGCAAGATTGCCTCCGGGCAGGGCCTGCAGGACGCGGATGCGGCGGAGTGGGTGCAATGACGATCGGTCTTGGACATTATCTGTCGGTCGGCGCGATCCTGTTCACGCTCGGCATCCTCGGCATCTTTCTCAACCGCAAGAACATCATCGTCATCCTGATGTCGATCGAATTGATCCTGCTCGCGGTCAATATCAACCTGGTGGCGTTCTCGACTTTCCTCGGCGATATCGTTGGCCAGGTGTTTGCGCTGCTGGTGCTGACGGTGGCCGCGGCGGAGGCGGCGATCGGGCTTGCGGTGCTGGTGGTGTACTACCGCAACCGCGGCTCGATCGAAGTCGAAAACGTTAATCTGATGAAGGGCTAAGGGCGAATGATCCAGGCAATCGTCTTTCTGCCGCTGATCGGCGCGATCCTCGCCGGCCTGATCTCTATTTTCGGTGCGCATGCGCGCAATCCGGGCGGCGACACGGTGGAGCATCATGACGCCGCGCATGGCGCCGATGCCCATGCCTCGGATGCCCATGACGAGGACACCGACGATCACGGTCACGACGATCATGCGGTCGAGCCGGCGGCGGCCGGCTCGCGCGTGGCCGAACTGACCACCACCGGACTGCTGCTGGTCGCGGCAGGCCTGTCCTGGATGGCGCTGGTCGATGTCGGCTTCATGCATCACGACGTGCGCATCGCGCTGTTCCCATGGATCACCTCCGGCGACCTGCAGGTGATGTGGGCGCTGAGGGTCGATACGCTCACCGCGGTGATGCTGGTGGTGGTCACCACCATTTCCTCGCTGGTGCATCTCTATTCGATCGGCTACATGGACGAGGATCCGTACCGGCCGCGCTTCTTCAGCTATTTGTCGCTGTTCACCTTCGCGATGCTGATGCTGGTGACCGCCGACAACCTGGTGCAGCTGTTCTTCGGTTGGGAGGGCGTCGGCCTCATGAGCTACCTGCTGATCGGTTTCTGGTACCAGAAGCCGTCGGCGAATGCGGCGGCGATCAAGGCCTTCATCGTCAATCGGGTCGGCGATTTCGGCTTCTTGCTCGGCATTTTCTCGATCTTCATGCTGATCGGCTCGATCGACCTCGAAACCATCTTCGCCGGCGCGCCGGCGCTGACCGGCAAGACCATCGACTTCTTCGGCTGGCACGCCGACGCGCTGACGCTGACCTGCTGCCTGCTGTTCATGGGGGCGATGGGCAAGTCCGCCCAGTTCCTGCTGCACACCTGGTTGCCGGACGCCATGGAAGGCCCGACCCCGGTCTCGGCGCTGATCCACGCCGCGACCATGGTCACCGCCGGCGTGTTCATGGTGGCGCGGCTGTCGCCGCTGTTCGAGCTGGCGCCGAACGCGCAGGCCGTGGTGATGTTGTTCGGCGCGACCACCGCGTTCTTCGCGGCGACCGTCGGCCTGGTGCAGAACGACATCAAGCGCATCGTCGCCTATTCGACCTGTTCGCAGCTCGGCTACATGTTTGTGGCGATGGGGGCAGGGGCCTATTCGGTCGGCATGTTCCATCTGTTCACGCACGCCTTCTTCAAGGCGCTGTTGTTCCTGGGCTCGGGCTCGGTGATCTACGCGATGCATCACGAGCAGGACATCCGCAACATGGGCGGGCTGTGGCGGAAGATTCCCTACACCTTCACCGTGATGTGCGTCGGCACGCTTGCGCTGACCGGTTTTCCGCTCACCGCCGGCTATTTCTCCAAGGACGCCATCATCGAATCCGCCTATGCGTCGCATAATCCGCTGGCGTTCTACGGCTTCCTGATGACGGTGGTCGCGGCAGGCCTGACCTCGTTCTACTCGTGGCGGCTGATCTTCAAGACCTTCTTCGGCGAGCCGCATGACCCCGAGCATTACGAAGCCGCGCATGAGAGCCCGTTGTGGATGCTGATCCCGATCGGCATTCTCGCGGTCGGATCGATCTTCGCCGGATTCCCGTTCAAGGAACTGTTCGCCGGCAACAGCGTCGAGGATTTCTTCCGCGAGTCGGTGAAAATGCATCCGCACATCATCGAGGACATGGAAGGCGTCTCGGAGTGGATCAAGATCCTGCCGACCGTGATGATGGCGGCAGGCGCCTACGTAGCCTACATCTTCTATATCCGCCGGCCCTATCTGCCGGTCGAACTGGCCCAGCAGCAACCGCTGCTCTACCAGTTCCTGCTCAACAAGTGGTATTTCGACGAGCTGTACGAGCTGATCTTCGTCCGTCCGGCGAAGTGGATCGGCCGCTTCCTGTGGAAGGTCGGCGACGGCACTATCATCGACGGCTTCGGCCCCGATGGCGTGTCGAGGTGGGTGCTCGACGTCACCCGCAACGTCGTCAAGCTGCAGACCGGCTATCTCTATCACTATGCGTTCGCGATGCTGATCGGAGTTGCCGGGCTGATCACCTGGTTCATGTTCGGCCTGGGAGCTCAGTGATGACGACCTGGCCCATTCTTTCCCTCGTCACCTTCCTGCCGGTGTTCGGCACGGTCCTGATCTATGCACTGGCGCGAGGCAACGACGAGGCCGCCAATCGCACGGCGCGCTGGATCGCGCTGTGGACCACGTTGATCACCTTCGTCGTGTCGCTGATCCTGGTCTGGCGCTTCGATCCCGCGCAGGCGGACTTCCAGTTCGTCGAAAAGGCGTCGTGGCTCGCCAGCGGTATCACCTACCACATGGGCGTCGACGGCATTTCGCTGCCGTTCGTGATCCTGACCACGGCCCTGTTGCCGTTCTGCATCATCGCGAGCTGGAAGTCCGTCACCTCGCGCGTGAGCGAATACATGATGGCGTTCCTGCTTTTGGAAACGCTGATGGTCGGCACTTTCTCGGCGCTCGACCTCGTGCTGTTCTATTTGTTCTTCGAGGGCGGGCTGATCCCGATGTTCCTGATCATCGGGGTATGGGGCGGCCCGCGCCGGGTCTATGCGAGTTTCAAGTTCTTCCTCTATACGCTGCTCGGCTCGGTCCTGATGCTGCTGGCGATCATGGCGCTGTACTGGAATGCCGGCACCACCGACATCCCGACGCTGATGCACACCGCCGTGCCGCGCAGCCTGCAAACCTGGGCATGGCTGGCGTTCTTCGCCTCGTTTGCGGTGAAGTTGCCGATGTGGCCGGTCCATACCTGGCTGCCGGACGCGCATGTCGAGGCGCCGACCGCGGGCTCGGTGATCCTGGCCGCGATCCTGCTGAAGATGGGCGGATACGGCTTCCTGCGCTTCTCGCTGCCGATGT
>DATNMT010000446.1:0-7197 GCA_035602495.1 Bradyrhizobium sp. | reverse complement strand
CGGCATTTGGTCAAAAATTTCGAGGCGGCCGTGTACCTGCAACGGCGGGGCGCTCCCTCTCCCGCTTTTGCGAGGGAGGGCCGGGGTGGGGGTACCCGCCGCGAACCCGATGTGCGCGGTGAGTCCCCCTCACCCGGATGGCTTCGCCATCCGACCTCTCCCCGCAGGCGGGGAGAGCTAATAAGACGCGCCGCGCCTCGACCGCTCAATGCGCCTCGTCCCAATTATTCGCCGCGCGGGCGTCGACATGCAGCGGCACCGAGAGCAGCACGGCGGGAAACGGCGCGTCCTGCATGGTGTGCTGGACCACCGGCAGCGTTGCCGCCACCTCGTTGTCGGGCACCTCGAAGATCAGTTCGTCGTGCACCTGCAACAGCATCTGCGCCGAGAGTTTTTTCTCCGCCAGTGCATCCTCCATCCGGATCATGGCGCGGCGGATGATGTCGGCGGCCGTCCCCTGCAATCGCGCGTTGATCGCGGCGCGCTCGTTGAAGGAGCGGACCGAGGCGTTGGAAGCCTTGATGTCGGGATAGTAGCATTTGCGCCCGAACAACGTGGCGACATAGCCGTTGCGGCGGCAGAATTCCCTTGTCTCGTCCATATAGGCGCGGATGCCCGGAAAGCGCTCGAAATATTTCTTGATGTAGGCGGAGGCTTCCTCGCGGGCGATGCCGAGCTGGTTGGCGAGCCCGAACGCCGAGATGCCGTAGATGATGCCGAAATTGATCGCCTTGGCGCGGCGGCGCACCTCGCCCGGCATGTCCTTGACCGGAACGCCGAACATCTCCGACGCCGTCATGGCGTGAATGTCGAGCCCGTCGCGGAACGCCTGCTTCAGCACGGGGATGTCGGCGATCTCGGCCAACAGCCGCAACTCGATCTGCGAATAGTCCGCCGACACCAGCTTGTGGCCGGGCGACGCAATGAAGGCGCGGCGGATTTTTCGGCCGTCTTCGGTGCGCACCGGGATGTTCTGCAGGTTCGGCTCGTTCGACGACAGCCGTCCCGTGGTGGTCGCCGCCAACGCGTAGGTGGTGTGGACGCGGTGGGTCTGCGGATGCACGTAGGTCGGCAGCGCGTCGGTATAGGTCGATTTCAGTTTTGAGACCTGCCGCCACTCCAAAATCTTCTTCGGGAATTCGTATCCCTGCTCCGCGAGTTCGTCGAGCACCTGCGCCGAGGTCGACCACGCCCCGGTTTTTGTCTTGCTGCCGCCGGGCAGTCCCATCTTGCCGAAGATGATGTCGCCGAGCTGTTTCGGGCTGCCGACATTGATCGGCTCGCCGGCGATCTCCTGGATCTCGGCCTCGACCCTTGCCGCGGTCTGCGCGAATTCGCCCGATAGCCGCGACAGCACCTGACGGTCGATCGAGATGCCGCGCCGCTCCATCCGCGCCAGCACCGAGATCAGCGGCCGCTCCAGGGTTTCGTAGACCGCCGTCATGCGTTCAGCGACCAGCCGCGGCTTCAGCACGCGCCACAGCCGCAGGATGACGTCGGCATCCTCGGCCGAATAGGCCGTCGCCCGGTCGATTGCGACCTGATCGAAGGTCAGCTTGCCCTTGCCGCTGCCGATCAACTCGCCGTGGCTGATCACGGCGTGACCGAGCCAGGTTTCGGCCAGTGCGTCGAGCGCGTGGGAATTGCGTCCCGCGTCGAGCGCGTAACTCATCAGCTGCGCGTCGTCGTGGTTGCGAATGGTGATGCCATGCTGCGCCAGCATCACGGCGTTGAATTTGATGTTGAAGCCGATCTTGAGGATGCCTGCCGATTCCAGCAGCGGCCGCAGCGCTTCCAGCGCGTCGCGGGTCGCGATTTGGTCCGGCGCCAGGCCTGCGGCGAACAGGCCGGCGCCATCGCCGGACTGCTTGTGGGCGAGCGGGATGTAGCAGGCGTCATTGGGTCCAAGCGCCAGCGCAATGCCGCTGATCTCGGCCTGCATCGGATCGATCGAATTCGCCTTGGCCTCGATCGCGAAATGGCCGACATCGTGCACTCGCGCGATCCAGGCCTTGAGCGCATCGAGGCTGCGGATGGTCTGGTACTTGCCGCGATCCACCGGAATTTTCCGCGCCGCCTCCGCGCGCGCGGCGGCGAGCGAGATCGGCATGCCCTTGAGGCTCGCGGCCTTGTCCTGCTTGTCGGCGCCTGGCTTTGCGGTGGCAGGCGGGCTGGCGTTGGCGAAGAGATCGCCGTTGGCGCCGCCTGATTTGGCCGTGGCGGGTGAGGGCGACGCAGTGCTCGCGCCGCTCTTGTTTCCCGCATCGGCCTCCACATCCGCCGGATCGATCTGCGAATATTCGGAGACCCGGCGCGTGAGGGCGGAAAATTCCATCGCCTTCAGGAACGCGATCAGCTTGCGCGCGTCGGGCTCGTGGACCGCGAGTTCGTCGAGCGGCACCTCCAGCTTGACCTTGTCGTCGAGCAGCACCAATTGCCGTGAAATCCGCGCCTTCTCCGCATTCTCGATCAGCGCCTCGCGCCGCTTCGGCTGCTTTATTTCACCGGCGCGGAACAGCAGCGTTTCCAGATCGCCATATTCGACGATCAGCTGGGCTGCGGTCTTGACGCCGATGCCGGGAACGCCCGGCACGTTGTCGGTGGAATCGCCGGCCAGCGCCTGCACCTCGACCACCTTGGCGGGCGGTACGCCGAATTTTTCGATCACCTCGGGAATGCCGATGCGGCGGTCCTTCATGGTGTCGTACATGGTCACTCGGTCGGTGACGAGCTGCATCAAATCCTTGTCGGAGGAGACGATGGTCGTGGTGGCGCCGCGCTCGCCCGCCTCGCGCGCATAGGTCGCGATCAGGTCGTCGGCCTCGAAGCCGGCCTGCTCCAGGCAGGGCAGGTCGAAGGCGCGCACCGCCTCGCGGATCAGCGGAAATTGCGGGATCAGGTCGTCCGGCGCCGGCGGCCGGTGCGCCTTGTAGTCAGGATAGAGCTTGTTGCGGAAGGTGACTTCGGACTTGTCAAAGACGATGGCGAGATGGGTCGGCCGGTCGTCCGGCGGCATGTCGCGCAACAGCTTCCACAGCATGTTGCAGAAGCCGAGCACGGCATTGACCTGCAGGCCGTCGGATTTGCGGTTCAGCGGCGGCAGCGCGTGGTAGGCGCGGAAAATATAGGAGGAACCATCGACCAGGAAGACGTGGTCGCCTTTAGCGGGGGCCTTGACGGCGACGGGCTTTGCGGCGGCTTTTTCGGATGTTTTGGGCATGGCCGCAACTTAGGGATTTTTGCGGCGATTGACAGCCTAGGGAGGGCGATTTTTGCCGTTACTCAACCGCAATATGCACTGTCATCACCCGCGAAGGCGGGTGATCCAGTATTCCAGAGGATTTAGTGAATAACGAGATGTCACGGCGTACTGGATCGCCCGGTCGAGCCGGGCGATGACACCTATGGTGTTGCGCGCGCGAGAGCCTACTCCGCCGCCTGCAACGCGTGGTCAGCCTTCTTCGGCGCGATCCAGAACGCCGCCGGGCGCTCGAACAGGAAGTTGGCGCCGGCGGCCAGCGCGATGCGCCAGATCGCCAGCGATCCGAACACGCCGATCAGCGTCACGATCAGCGAGATCGTGCCGATGTCGTGGATTAGCCCGGTCCGCAGCAGCAGCGTTCGTGTCGCGGCCATCGGCAGGAAGAATGCCAGATAGATCACGATCGAATGCTCGCCGCAGAAGCGCAGGAAATCGAGCCAATGCACCCGTGCCAGCAGGGTACCGATCGTGACAACGGCGCAAGCGCCGGCAAGCCCGAGCAAGAGCGAGATCAGCGGCCATTCGCTGAAGCCGAACCAGACCAGGCCGCCGTTGACGAGTGCCCAAAGCGCCAGTCCGGCGAGTGCCAATCCCGGCCGCGCCCGTGCGCGATCCGACAGCGCGAACACATGATCGGCGAACAGATAGCCGGAATAGAAATACACGAAGCGGGCGCAGAACTCGTCGACCACGGTCCAGCCGGTTGCGATATGCGCGCTCTCCAGCAATGCGAGAGCGGCCCAGACCACCGGCAGCGGCCATCTTCGCGTGGCCTTGGCGACCACGAAGAAGACCGGCAGCAGATAAATGAACCACAGCGTGCCGAACGGCTCGATGAAGGATTCGAGATAGAGATATCCGGCGTGGGCCCAGCTCGATTCGGCGGCAAACGCAGGCGCCTTGAAGCCGAACTGGATTGTCACCCACAGCACGTAAAAGTAAGCGAAGTGCACCACCTTGCGGTCGAGATAAGTACGCCAGTCGCGGCCGATCACGAGGGCTAAGAACAGGCCCGAAATCAGGAAGAAATCCGGCATCCGGAACGGCTTTGCAAACGCGACCAGGACATGCATGAAGCCGGTTTGGCCGGCGGCCAGCTCCACGCCCAGCACCGAATGCATCATCACCACCATGACGATGCAGATGCCCTTGGCGTAATCCACCCAGCCGACACGCTCCGGCGCTGATTGCGCCGGGGGCGCTGCCGGCGCAGAACGCTCGGTGACGGCGGATGTGCCGTTTAGTGGCATCGGTGTCCCTTTTCGGCGCGGCGTGGGCGCATCATCGCCTCAAGCGGTTTCATTCCCCTTTATTCATACAAATGACATGCCGGTTTCCGCCGCTTTCCGGTTTCCCCTTTGTCGGGAAATGTTTTAAGACCCCTCCCGAATCCTGCCTTTTCGTTAACCATCACAAACAGGTTGTTTCATGCGGATTGCCATGATTGGCACGGGCTATGTGGGGCTGGTGTCCGGCGCCTGCTTTGCCGATTTCGGCCACCAGGTCACCTGCGTCGACAAGGATGGCGACAAGATCGCAAGCCTGCGCCGTGGCGAAATCCCGATTTTCGAGCCCGGGCTCGATGCGCTGGTGGCGTCCAATGTGAAGGCCGGGCGGCTCGATTTCACCACCGATCTCAAAGCGCCGGTCGCGGAGGCCGATGCGGTGTTTATCGCGGTCGGAACCCCGTCGCGGCGCGGCGACGGCCATGCCGATCTGAGCTACGTCCACGCCGCCGCCCGCGAGATTGCCGCGGCACTTGCCGGCTTCACCGTGGTGATCACCAAATCGACCGTGCCGGTCGGCACCGGCGACGAAGTCGAGCGGATTGTTCGCGAGACCAATCCTTCCGCCGATGTGGTGATCGCCTCCAATCCGGAATTTTTGCGCGAAGGCGCCGCGATCCGCGATTTCAAATTCCCCGACCGCATCGTGATCGGCACCTCGGACGAACGCGCGCGGAAAGTGCTCGGCGATGTCTACCGGCCGCTGTCGCTCAACCAGGCGCCGTTGATGTTCACGGAGCGGCGCACCGCGGAACTTATAAAATATGCCGCCAACGCCTTCCTCGCCACCAAGATCACCTTCATCAACGAGATCGCCGATCTCTCCGAAAAGGTCGGCGCCGACGTGCAGGAAGTCGCGCGCGGCATTGGGCTCGACAATCGGATCGGCTCCAAATTCCTGCATGCAGGTCCCGGCTTTGGCGGCTCGTGCTTCCCGAAAGACACCCGCGCGCTGGTGAAGATCGCGCTCGATCATGACGTGCAGCTTCGAATCGTCGAGGCCGTGCTCTCGGTCAATGACAACCGCAAGCGCGCAATGGCGCGCAAGGTCGCAGGCGCCGCAGGCGGCAGCCTGCGCGGCAAGACCGTCGCCGTGCTCGGCCTCACCTTCAAGCCCGATACCGACGACATGCGCGAGGCGCCGTCGATCCCGCTGGTGACGGGGCTGCTCGACATGGGCGCCAGGGTGCGCGCCCACGATCCGGTCGGCATCGAGCAGGCGCGGCGTGAACTGCCCGATATCGAATATTGCGACGATCCCTACCTCTGCGTCCGCGGCGCGGACGCCATGGTGGTGGTGACCGAATGGATGCAGTATCGCACGCTCGATCTGGAACGGCTGAAGCGTGAGCTGGCCCATCCCGTGGTCGTCGACCTGCGCAACATCTACCGCCCCGAGGACATGGCCGCGCTCGGCTTTGTCTATGAGAGCGTCGGGCGGACAACCGAGCCAAGGAAGTGACGCGCTTCCTTCCCTTCTCTCCTTGTGGGAGAAGGTGCCCACGATACGAAGTATCGTGGGCGGATGAGGGGTCTGTATCCGCGGACACAAACCCCTCACCCGTCTCGCATCTGACGATGCGAGCCACCCTCTCCCACAAGGGGAGAGGGGAAGAACCGAACGCGAGCTGTAATTGCCCCGCTCCTTCGACACGCCACTTCCGATCGACGCCGTCCTCGACGATCTCGCGCGCACGCTCGCCCGCCACAACGCCGCGGTGCTGGTGGCGCCGCCTGGCGCCGGCAAGACCACGCGGGTGCCGCTGGCGCTGCTCGATGAGCCGTGGCTGAAGAACAGGAAGATCATCGTGCTGGAGCCGCGGCGGATCGCGGCGCGCGCCAGCGCCGAGCGCATGGCGAAGACGATTGGCGAACGCGTCGGCGAGACCGTCGGTTACCGCGTCCGCTTCGGCTCGAAAGTGTCGCGCTCAACCCGGATCGAAGTCCTCACCGAGGGCATCTTCTCGCGGCAGATTCTCGACGATCCGGAACTGACCGGCGTCGCCGCGGTGCTGTTCGACGAATTCCACGAGCGATCGCTCGATGCCGATCTTGGCCTTGCGCTGGCGCGCGACGCGCAGATTGGGCTGCGCGAGGATCTGCGCCTTCTCGTGATGTCGGCGACGCTGGACGGTGCACGCGTCGCAAAACTGCTCGGCGATGCGCCGGTGATTGCAAGCGAGGGCCGTGCCTTTCGGGTCGAGACGCGTTATCTCGGCCGCAAGCCAGATGCGCCGCTGGAGCGGCAGATGGCCGATGCGATCGCGACCGCGCTGCGCGCCGATCCCGGCTCGGTGCTGGCGTTCCTGCCGGGGGCGGCGGAAATCCGCCGCACCCAGAATTTTCTCACCGAACGCGTCCACAACGCTGCGATCGAGATCGTGCCGCTGTTCGGCGCGCTCGACGCCGCCGTGCAGGATCGCGCCATCGCACCGCCGCCCAAGGGGCAGCGCAAGGTGGTGCTGGCGACCTCGATCGCGGAGACGTCGCTGACCATCGAGGGCGTGCGCATCGTGGTCGATTCCGGCATGGCGCGGGTGCCGCGCTATGAACCGGATATCGCCCTGACGCGACTGGAGACCGTGCGCGCCTCGCGCGCCGCGGTCGATCAGCGCCGCGGCCGCGCCGGCCGCACTGAACCCGGCGTCT
>DATNMT010000440.1:0-2129 GCA_035602495.1 Bradyrhizobium sp. | reverse complement strand
CATTGCCGAGCGGCCAGAGCGTTACTGGATTGGACGCAGCAGGACATCGCGAATCTGGCGCGGGTGAGCGTCGTTACCATACGCAATTTCGAGAACGAAAAATCGACCCCTCAGCGAGCCACGTTGGATGTGATTCAGCGCGCGTTGGAAGCGGCCGGGGTCGAGTTCACGAACGGCGATCGGCCAGGTGTACGCCTAGTACCTCGGCACAGTGATTATGACTCTTTGGACGTTACCGGATAGGCGCGGCCCATTTTGGCGCGGGCCTTATCGGTTGTGAACATCCATTTGATGCGGGCGCCGGCGGTGTTTCGTTGTCTTTCCCATGCGGCGATTTCGTTGATGAGGCGCTTTGGATTGTCGATCCTGCGGTCCAGACACTGGCCGCGGAGTACACCGATCTCGATCTCGACCATATTGAGCCAGCTGGCGTGCTTTGGGGTGTAGTGGAACTCCAGGCGGCGCAGAATTCGCCGGGCTTCGGCGGGCGCGAATGCCTCATAGAGGGCGCCGGCCGAGTGGGTCGACAGGTTGTCCTGCACAACCCGGATGTACTCGGCATCGGGGTAATGGACATCGGTGAGTTCGCGCATGCATTGGGCGTAGTCTTCTGCCGCCCGCCGCTCGGTGACCTTGACCTTGCGCCAAGGCCGATGCACGTCGATGCAGACGAAGAGATTGACAGTGCCGTTGCGGCGGTACTCGTAATCGTAACGTTCGAGTTGACCCGGCTCGGCCGGGATCGGCTGGCGTACCTCGCCGATCAGCTGGACCGGGCTCTCGTCGAAGCACACCACTGGCCGCTTTGGATCGGGCGCTTCGGCATAGAGGTCGAGCACGTCTTCCATGCGGGCGACATACTCGCCGTCGACCCGGGGAATGCACCACATATCCTTGCGCCAGGGCTTGAGACCGTTTTCGGCCAGCCGCCGGCGCACCGTCTCGCCCGACAGGCTCTCGTGCCCGGTGAGCTTGACCATGGCGTCGGCCAAAAGTTCCAGCGTCCAGCGGGCGCGCCCCTCGGGAGGGTTTGCGCAAGCCGTTGCCACCAGCAAGGCTTCTTCCTTGCCGGTGAGCTTGCGCTCCGCCCCAGGACGCGGATCCTCGCTCAGCGCCCGTTCCAGATTGCCTTCCACGAAGCGCCGCTTGGTCCGGTACACGGTGGAACCGCCCACCGCCACCGTGCGCGCAATCTCTTCGTCGCTGCAGCCGGCATCGGCCGCCAGCAATATCTGGGCGCGCTTGAGCTTGCGGGCAGCTCGTTTGCCTTTGCTCAACATCGCGGTCAGTTCACCGCGTTCGGCTTGGCTCAGTTCGACCCAATAACGTACATTCATCTCGACCTCCTGGTTGGAGGACCGGACGAATCGACAAATGAATCGAAAATCAGGCGCCGCTCGCAGCGCTCAAGGCTTCACCGAAAAGCAAGGCCGGTACCTGGCCTTCATCTACACCTATTCTCACATGTTCCGGCGCCCGCCCGCCGAAACCGATATGCAGTGCCACTTTCAAGTCAGCCCGCCCGCGGTCCACCAGATGATCGTGATGCTCGAACGAAATGGCCTCATTCGGCGTCAACCCGGTGTCGCCAGAAGCATCCAAATCCTGGTTCCTCCGGAAGATTTGCCCATCCTCGACTGGCTCAAAATCAACCAGTCATAATCACTGTGCCGAGGTACTAGTCGAGCGCGTCACGTTCCACAATGTCGAGAACGGCTTCTGCGTTCTGCGGGCGAAGGCGCGCGGGCATCGAGAACTCGTGACTGTCATCGGCCACGCGGCGATAATCTCGGCGGGCGAATGGATTACGGCGACGGGGGACTGGGTCAATGACCGCACCCACGGTCAGCAGTTCAAAGCCCGATTCCTACGCACCTCAACCCCGACGTCGGCCGACGGCATCGAGAAATACCTCTCCTCCGGGATGATCCGGGGCGTTGGCCCCGCTTACGCGAAGAAGCTCGTGCGCACCTTCGGCGAAAAAGTGTTCGACGTGATTGAGGCTACGCCGGACCGGCTGCGCGAGGTCGAGGGCATCGGGCCGGTTCGCGCTGCCAGTATTCTCGCTGCCTGGGCCGAGCAGAAGGCGGTTCGGGAAATCATGGTGTTCCTGCACAGCCATGGCGTCG
>DATNMT010000423.1:0-2914 GCA_035602495.1 Bradyrhizobium sp. | reverse complement strand
TGATCGCAAAGCCGATGCCGCCCGATTGCGCGACGATGGCTGCCCGGCGCCTGGTCGCGACCAGCGGCACATGACCCGGCTTGACATCGACGGTCGGGCTGAAGGTCGCGGCGACGCGCTGCACCTGGCTGTAAAATCCTTCGGCATTGGGACCGGAGATCCGCATGCCTGTCTTTTTCGCGAGTGCGACGATGGCGTCCTGCATCGCCGCGCTGTCGCCGCCTTCCTCGGCAAATCCCGACGAGATGATGACGGCGTTCTTCACGCCGACGGCGGCGCATTGCTCGAGCGCGCCGAGCACCGCGCGCGCCGGAATGATGACGACGGCAAGGTCGATCGGCGCTCCCACGGCTGCGATCGTCGGATAACATTTGAGCCCGTCGATATCGCCGTAGTTTGGATTGATCGGATAAAGTTTTCCGGGGTACTGGTTCTTGCGCAGCATCGACAACAGCCGCCCCGGGATTTTCTCCAGGTCGCGCGAGGCGCCGATCAGGGCGATGCTGTCGGGCGCGAAGAACGAGTCGAGCGGATGCGGCATGGAGGATGGTCCCTTTTTATTGTTGATTTGCGCACCGTTCGCTCCGTCATGGCCGGGCATAGCCGTCCGAAGGACGGCGTCGCTTCCGCTCGCCTATGCCCGGCCATCCACGTCTTGCTTACGGCAGCCCTGTTAAGACGTGGATGCCCGGGACAAGCCCGGGCATGACGAATTCGACCACGCTTCACGCTCAAGCCGCAAGACGGAAGGTGACGCCGCAGAGATCGAAGCCGTCACCCGACACCGCGCAGCCCTTTGCTTTGGCGGCATCGCGCACCCTGGCGATATCGCCGACCTTGAACGTCAGCCCACTCATGAGATCGCTCGTACCTTTGACAAACCTAAAACTCGCATTGGGCAGCTTCAGTTCGGGTTCGCCGCTCGCGCTCCTGCTGACGGGAATCCCGATGATCCTGCCCCAATGTTCGGCCAGCGCCTCCGGCTCCGGGCTCTGCATCTCCACCCCGGTCAGGGCCTGCGTCACGTCCTTGCGGATCGATTTCTGCCAGTCGGGCCCGGCCGGCGGGTAGGGCCCCAGGACATCGTCGCTGCCGTCGGTGTGATTGAATTCGATGAAGGCGGCGCGGCAGTCGCGCGGGTGCAGCTGCACGCCGCGATAGGGCGCGTGCGAGATGACATTCGCGGTACGCACTCCGATCGCGTTGGCGTGCTTGCCGCGCGCGTCGGGATCGTCGCAGCAGAAGATCGCCATATAACCGCCGCGGCCGCCGGTCTTTTGCAGAAAGCGGCCGGCCGCGGTGCCGTCCTGGAACGGCGCCACCACTTCCAGCAGGATAGTGTCCACCGGCAGCAGCGCGTTTTCAAGGCCGTATTTGGCGACATTGCCGTCGCGATAGCAGACGCTCAAACCCATGATGGCGGCGATGTCGGAAATCACGGGCTCGAGATGCGGCGCCACCAGGCAGATTTGCCGCAGCCGCAAATAACCGGCCATCTCAATGTCCCTGAAAGACGGGCTTGCGCTTCTCGACAAAGGCTTTCGCGGCTTCCTTGTGGTCGGCGGTCTCGCCGGCGCGCGAGTGATGGATCGCCTCGGCATCGAAGCAGGCTTCCAGCGACATATGCTCGGCATTGTTGATGTTGCGCTTGATGTAACCCAGCGTCACCGACGGTCCCTGCGCCAGCGACATCGCGAGCTCATGCGCGGCAGACTCGACTTCGGCGTCGGGCACGACTTTTGTCACCATGCCGAGCGCAAGCGCTTCCTGCGCGGTTAAAACCGGCGAAGTCAGATAAAGCTCGCGCGCTTTAGCGCTGCCGAGCAGGTGGGTGAGGAAGTAGGTGCCGCCGTAATCGCCTGACAAGCCCACCTTGGCGAAGGCGGTGGTGATCTTGGCGGATGCCGACGCCACGCGGAGATCGCAGGCGAGCGCAATCGAGAGACCGGCGCCGGCGGCCGCGCCGTCGACCTGCGCCACCACCGGCTTCGGCATCTCGTGCAGGATGCGCGAGACTTCCATGCCGCGGCGAAGGTTTGCCGTCTTGGTCTCGAACGACAGCGGCGCCCGGCCTTCCGCCATCGACTTGACGTCGCCGCCGACGCAGAATGTGCCGCCCGCGCCCTTCAACAGCACGGCGCGGACCTCGGGATCATCCGTGGCGCGGCGCGCCGCCTCGACCAGCCCCCGCGTCATGTCCGGATTGAGCGCGTTGCGCCGGTCCGGCCGGTTCATGGTGATGGTGAGCAGACCCTGGTCGAGGTGCTGGAGGACGATTTCGTTGTTCATGAGGTGGGCTTTCGTTGTTGGTTTCATCTGTCATTCCGGGGCGCGCGCAGCGCGAACTACGATGTGCTATTGCACATCGGAGAATCTCGAGATTCCGGGTCTGGTGCTAGCGCACCATCCCGGAATGACGGCCTTCGGCCGTCATTTCTTCACCAGCGGGCAGCGCGACAATTCCAGCGACTGGAACGCCTCGTTGCCGGGAATGGTCGCGAGCAGCTTGTAGTCGTCCCAGCGGCCTTTCGACTCCGACGGTTTTTTCACCTCGAACAGATACATGTCGTGCACCATGCGGCCGTCGTCGCGGATTTTTCCGTTCTTGGCGAACATGTCGTTGACCGGGGTGTCCTTCATGACCTTCATGACCGCGGCGGAATCGGTGGTGCCTGCGGCCTTCACGGCCTGCAAATAATGCGTGACGGAGGAATAGACGCCGGCCTGCGCCGAGGTCGGCGGACGCTTCATCCGCTCCATGAAGCGTTTTGAAAAGGCGCGGGTCTCGTCATTCATATCCCAGTAAAACGCTTCGGCGAGCAGCAGCCCCTGCGCGGTCTCGAGCCCAACGCTGTCGATATCGGTGACGAAGGCGAGCAGCGGCGACAGTTTCTGACCACCCTTGGTCAGCCCG
>DATNMT010000383.1:0-2375 GCA_035602495.1 Bradyrhizobium sp. | reverse complement strand
GCGCGTTGAGCTCAAGAAGCTGCATCTGCGTCTCGGCACCACCGCGATTTACGTTACCCACGATCAGGTCGAGGCCATGACGCTAGGTGACCGGGTCGTCGTCATGAAGGACGGCGTGGTGCAGCAGGTGGGGGAGCCGCTTGAGCTGTACAATCAGCCCGCCAACAAGTTCGTCGCCGGTTTCATCGGCTCCCCGGCGATGAATTTCGCCGCCGTTACCGTGACCGAGGCGAACGGATCGCTGATCGCCGAAAACGCCGGCTTGCGGATCAAGCTGCCGGACGAGACCGCGCAGCGCCTGCGCAGCCATATCGGCCACGAGGTCACGCTCGGCGTGCGCCCGGAGGACCTCACCGTGGCGGGCACCGCCGATCTCGACCACCTGTGCTTTGACGCTGTGATCGAGGTGGTCGAGCAGCTCGGCTCGGAAATCCTGCTCGATATGAAGGTCGGCGAGGGTGTCATGGTGGCGTGCGTCGAGCCGACCGTGCGGGTGAAGGCGCGCGACAAGCTGCGCGTTGCCATGCGCCCTTCCAGTCTTCACGTCTTCGACGCGAAGACCGAGGCGGCAATCTAACGCAGGCCCTGACGGGCAGGTCACTGGTTTTGAGCGAATTCCCCCTCACCACCGGAAAATTAGCCTGTTGCTCCAGCGCATGACGAATGTCCGCCTTGCGGCCAACACCGGACCTTCCGCCATCGGCGCTTTTGACCCATCGCGGATATTCAGCCTCTCATCGGGCCGATCCGTCGGTGCGCTGCAGGAGCAGCCTGACTTCTCGTGTTGTAGAAATTGGTGTAGGGTCGCTGCAAGGGTGGGATACTGCATCCACGAGCCCAGGTTTCCCGCCCGACTGTCAGGCGATATTCGTCGAACGCAAACAGGTTTCTGCGCGGCCTCGGCGGCGCGGCCGCAAGCGGGAGGTTGGCATGCACGACATCGTTATTCGTGGCGGCACGATCATGGATGGCACCGGCAAGGCCGCATTTAGCGGCGACGTTGCCATTGCAGAAGGCCGGATCACCGGGGTCGGCGGGAAGCAGGGACCTGCCCGGCGCGAGATCGATGCCACGGGGCTGATGGTTACGCCTGGCTGGGTTGACGTGCACACGCATTACGACGGTCAGGCGATGTGGGATCCGCTGCTTGCGCCCTCAACCTGGCATGGCGTGACGACCGTCATGTTCGGGAATTGCGGCGTCGGTTTCGCGCCGGTGAAAAAACATCACCGCCAGGCCTTGATGGATTTGATGGAAGGGGTGGAGGAAATTCCCAACCCGGTGCTGGCCGCAGGACTGACCTGGGAGTGGGAGACCTTCCCCGATTTCATGGATGCGCTGGAGCGCCGCGAGCGCGTCATCGACATCGCAGCCCAGGCCGCGCACTTGCCGATGCGGGTCTATGTGATGGGCGATCGCGCCATCCGCCGGGAACCTGCGACGGCGGACGACATTGCGCAGATGCGGCAACTCACCATCGAGGCGTTGCGTGTCGGCGCGTTCGGCTTCACCACCTCGCGCACGGATTCGCACAAGACGCCCGACGGCGAACTGGTGCCTTCGCGTGATGCGGATGATGTGGAACTGCTCGGGATCGGCTCCGCGCTGGGCGAGACCGGCACCGGCACGTTCGGCATGAACAGTGACTTCGACGACGAGGAGTATGAGCTGCGCTGGATGCGCAAGCAGGCCAGGGAAACCGGCCGGCCGGTCTGGTTCCTGCTCACCGATCGCTATGAGGACCCGGAGCGCTGGCGGCGCTTGATGAAGGCGGTGCATGCGGCGCGTGCCGATGGATTGCCGATCACCGCGCAGATTGCCGGTCGCCCGATTGGCGTGATGATGGGCATCGGCACCGCGCTCAATCCGTTCACCGTGCGGCCGAGCTACAAGGCGCTCGAAAGCCTTCCCATTGCGGAGCAGCACAAGCGGCTGCGCGATCCCGAACTGCGACGGAAAATCCTCGCCGAGAAGCCTTCCGACGCCGAGGTCGCCAAGCTCGCCCAGTTCCGGCAGCTCATCACCAGCCGCTGGGACAAGTTCTTCACAATGGGTAACCCGCCGGATTACGAGCCGGATCCGGACAAGAGCGTGGCAGCGATCGCTGATCGCACGGGCCGTACTCCCGATGAAGTGGCCTACGATTACATCATCGAGGAGAATCAGTATCTGTTCTTCCCGGTGGTGAACTACGTTTCTGGAGACCACGAGCCGATCCGCGAAATGCTCAACGACCCGGCTTGTCTGCTCGGCTTGAGCGACGGCGGCGCGCACTGCACCTCGATTGTGGATTCAGGCCTGCCGAGCTTCATGCTGGCGCACTGGGGACGCGACCGCCATCGCGGGCCACGGCTGCCTCTGGAGCATCTGGTCAA
>DATNMT010000379.1:0-2183 GCA_035602495.1 Bradyrhizobium sp. | reverse complement strand
CTGGATGAGCTGCCGGCGCCGAATGTCGAGATCACGGAGTCAAAAGGCGGCTCCGGCTGGGGCGGCAGCGGCGGCTACGGCCCCTCCCGCTTCGACAACGTGGAATCCTTTGGCTCCAGCTACACGACGCCGGGCTGGAAGAGGAACGGCGCCTGGCCCATGTCGGCCTGACCCGCGCCCGCCGCCGCGCAAAACTCTATTTCGCCACCAACCGGCGGATCCACGGCACCTGGTCGACCACGATCCCGTCGCGTTTTCTCGACGAATTGCCGGCGCACAATGTCGAGATCACCGAGTCGAAAGGCGGCTCCGGCTGGGGCGGCACCAGTGGCTACGGCCCCTCGCGCTTCGACAATGTGGAGTCGTTCGGCTCCAGCTACGCGACGCCGGGCTGGCAGCGTGCCCAGGCCAACCGCGCCCGCGGCCAGGGCGGCCGCAACGGCGGCCAGGCCGGCGGCGGATTCAATGAAAGTCAGTCGCCGTTCTCATCGGGGAACACCCGCAACAAGCGCGGCCCGATGACGATCGAAGGCGAGCTGGTGGCGAAATCCACCGGCACCATTTCGGAATTCTCGCTGGACGACCGCGTGTTCCACCAGAAATTCGGCTACGGCCAGGTGGTGAAGATCGACGGCAACAAGCTCACCATCGCGTTTGAAAAGGCCGGCGAGAAGAAGGTGGTCGATAGTTTCGTGGAGCGGGCGTAAGACGCCTCCCATGAACCATAAGCGCAAACGCCCAAAATCCGCGCGTGCGGGCTGCCTCCTGTGCAGACTGCACAAAGCCAATGGCTGCTGCCCTCGGCGTAAAAACATGCGCTTTGGAGATCGCCGGCGCTTTGAAATCGGGCGAGATCAAATGCGCTGTGAGGGTTTGTCGGCCGCGGGCGAAGGTTAACGAATTCCATCGCATTTGAGCGAATATTTGGCAGCAATCCTTATTCGCGGTCTTTACTGAAAAATCGCGTGTCAGGGGTATGACTGAAGGCGGATAAGGATTGGGCGCATCTGCCACGGGTCAGGACTGCCAGGAAAATGGCTGGAGCAAATTCGTTTCTGCGTGATCTCGACGAGGCGGTCCGGCGAGGGACGACCGAGAGCCGTACGCGGGCGCTGTGGCATACCACCGACCTGATGATCGCCGGCCGCTACAGCGACGACGAGATATGGACTTTTGGCGAGGTGATCGGCCGGCTCGCGGACGAGATCGAAGTCGCGACCCGCGCCGAGCTTGCCAAGCGGCTGGCCCGCTTCGATCAGGCCCCGGTCAACATCATCCATAAACTCGCGTTCGACGACGCCATCGAGGTCGCAGCGCCCATCCTCCAGACGTCCGAACGGCTCGAGCCTTACGCCCTGGTCGCCAACGTCTGCACCAAGAGTCAGACCCATATGCTCGCGATCTCGAAACGAAAATCGATCGATGAGTCGGTCACCGACGTGCTGGTGACGCGTGGCAACCAGGAGGTGGTTAACTCGGTCGTAACCAACAACGGCGCGCGGTTCTCGGACTTCGGCTTCCTGCACATGATCCAGCGGGCCGAGGGCGATTCCATTCTCGCCGAGCAACTCGGCCTGCGCAAAGACATTCCCAGGAAGGTTTTCCAGCAGCTGATCGCCAAGGCGACGGACGACGTGAAGCAGCGGCTCGAGCGCGAGCGGCCGGAAATGGCCGGGCAAATCCAGTCCTCGGTGGCCGACGTCGCGGGCGCGCTGCAGTCCAAATTCGGCCCGGTGTCGCGCAGCCATTTCGTCGCCAAGCGGGTGGTCGCGACCCAGCACCGGGAGGGCAATCTCAACGAGAACAGCATCTCGATCTACGCCCGCTCCCACAAGCTCGACGAAGTCACCATCGGACTGTCGCTGCTGTCCGCATTGCCGGGCGACGTGATCGAGCGCGCCCTGCTGGACAGGAACAGGGAAATGCTGCTGATCCTCGCCAAGGCGCTCGGCTTCTCATGGGCGACCACAATGGCGTTGCTGTTTCTCGGCGCCAAGGACCACCGCATCACCGCGCTGGATTTGAGGGAGCTGGAAGGCGAATATGCCGGCCTCAACGCCGAGACCTCGCGCAGCGTGCTGGAATTCTATCAATCCCGCAAGAATAGCGGCGGCACTGAAACCGGCGCGAAGCGGCAGCCCGCGCTCGCAATGCAATGATCACCAATCTGAAACTGGCGGGGG
>DATNMT010000205.1:0-9110 GCA_035602495.1 Bradyrhizobium sp. | reverse complement strand
AACGCGCCGGCCTCCTCCCAGATCCGGGACATGCGGGCTTCGATATCGGCAGGCTGGTAGTTCTTCTCGATCATGGCGGTGCAATCATGGATATGGAACGCAGCTTGGTCTGGTTCAACCGAAGTTGAATCGGACTCCGGGTATCTTTCTGTTTGAGCATGATCTTTCGGAAAACCGGTATCCACTTTTCCGGATCATGCTCTAGAAAGCCGCGCGCGCGCGCCAAGTCAACACGGCAAATCAGGGCGAAAGCCCGGATAAAGCCCGATGTAATGGCTGAAGTGCGGCCGATAAGGCCCTTGGGCGCCGGCCGGCTACCGCCCGCGCGAAACCCGCTCGATTTCCGCCTTGACGATCCGCTCCACCAGTCCCGGCAGATTGTCGTCGAGCCAGGATTTCAGCATCGGCCGCAGCATTTCCTTGACCAGATCTTCCAGCGTCCGCGCGTTGTTGCTGAGCACGGTATGCGCCAGCGTGTTGAACGCGGATTCGACCGCCGACACCGTCGACCGCGACAGGATCGGTTGCGACGGCGCACTGCTCTCCAGCGCCGGCGGTTCGAATGCGGGCTTCCGATGCAACGCTTTCGCGGCGGCGGTCTCGGCAAATTCGAGATCGTCGGGCGGTTCGATCTTGTGGAACGCAGGCTGCGGCGGCTCCGGTGGGGCCACCGCCATCTCGTCGGTGAGCTCGAACACCTCGCCATCGGGCAGCGGCGGGCGGATATCCTCGGCGGAGGTGTCTTCGTCGAGGCCGTTGAGCAAGGCGTCGATGTCGTCCTGGCTGTTGGATACGGCAGGCGCGGGTGCCGGCGGTACGGGCGGCGGCGCGGGCTTGGCCGGCGGTGGCGCCGCCTTGGCGGCGGCGGCTTGCGCCGCCGGGATCGCCGACGGCGGAATGTCGTTCATGACCGGCGCCTTGGGCGGCGGCGCCGCAGCGGCGGCCGGCTTCGCCGGTGCGGCTGGCGGGCTGGCGGGTTTTTCGGCGGCCGGTGGCTTGGCTTCGTCGTCGGCAATGATGCGACGGATCGACGCCAGAATCTCCTCCATCGAGGGCTCTTGGACCTTTGCAGGTTGCGTCATCTCCGACTCCACATCATGCGCGCAAGCTTTTTACACCAAGCCAGAGGTGATTTGCCGGGTCCGGATATGCAGGCCGGGAATTTCATCAAACAAGCCTGACTTGTCCCCAGATCAAGGGCCGCTCGACGAATCGGTCGGCGTCCCGCCCCTGTTCAGGGCACCCGAGCGTCGCAGCCCATTAAGGCGTCGGCCTAACGACGCCGGATGCGGCGCGAATCGCTCTGCAGCCCCTGACTAGGGTACGTCACGGCAACAATTGATTGCAAGCAACGCCAAGGCCTACCTGTCGGGTTTGCCCCGATGGCGTCAGCGGCTTGACGTCGAGCGAGCGGCCGATCAGCGGCCGTCGGGGATGCGAACGCCGAACCAGCTGTCGCGAACCTGCTGATAATGCACGCTCGGATCATAGACGTTGGTGTTCAGGTTGAGCACCTGCGGCGACAGCCGTCCCACGGCGTTGAGAACGCTGTATGACGCAACGACGCGGTCATGCTGCGCGGTGACCAGCGCGACGCGCGCGTTGACCAGCGCCTGCTGGGCGTTCAGCACGTCGAGCGTGGTGCGCTGGCCGGCCTTGGCCTCTTCCCGCACGCCGTTGAGCGCGATCTCCGAAGCGGTCACCTGGGCCTGCGCGGAGGCGACCTGCGCCTTGCCGGCGACCAGCTGGCCCCAGGCCGTCACCGTATTGGCGCGGGTCTGGTCGCGGGTCTGCTCGAGCACCAGCCGCTGCTGCGCCAGGTTTTCCTTGGACTGGCGGATCAGCGAGTATTCCGCGCCGCCCTGATAGATCGGCACCGACACCTGCGCCAGCGCGGAGGCGTTGAAGGTCCGGAAGATCGTCGGCGACTGTTCGTAGGATTGGCTCACGCCGGTTTGCAGACTGACCGTGGGCAACAGCGCGCCTTCGTTGACCTTGACCTGAAGAAAATTGACGTCGATGCCGAACATCGCCGCCGTCACGTTCGGATTTTCGATCAGGCTGAGATCGACCGCGGCAGGCAGCGTTCCCGGCAAGAAGCGATCGACCGGGGAACCCGGCGCCAAGGCTTCCGGCTCGTTGCCGATGATGCGGCGGAAATTCGCTTTCGTCGTCACCAGCGTGGCCTCGGCGGCCAGCAATTGCGTCTTGCCGGCGGCGAGCTGCGCCTCCGACTGCGCGACGTCGGTGCGCGTCACTTCGCCGACGTTGAAGCGGTCGCGGGTCTGCTTCAGCGTCTGGTCGAGCACGCGAACGTTGCTCTTCTGAACCTCGACGATCGCGGCATCGCGCAACTCGTCCATGTAGATGGTGGCGGCCGCCAACAGCACAGTCTCTTCCAGCACCCGCAGCGCTTCGCGCGCGCCGGAAACCTGGCTTTCGGCGGCGCGGGTCTTGTTGGCGGTCTGCTGGCCGTTGAACAGCGTCTGGGTGACGGTGAGGCCGGCGGCGCGCGGCGCGTTGGCGGCGTGTATCTCGGTTCGGACGATCGCGGTTGGCGAGCCGCCCTGGGTGGAGTTCGTATCGGTGTATTGGTAGCCGGCGCTGGCGGTGAGCGCGACCTTCGGGCGATAGCCGGAAAGCGCCTGCGGCACGTTCTCGTCGGTGGAGCGGACCTGGGCGCGCTGCGCGTTGAGCTGCGGATTGTTTTGATAGGCGCGCACCAGCGCCGCCTCAATGGTGTCGGCCAAGACGGGCGTCGGGCCCATATACGCCATCAGGAGGACCGCGGCCGCAGCCGAGGTCGCCAACTTCACCCCACGCATCCCTGGCAATCCATTCTTGTCATTCACCGGTCCGAGCGCGCTTGGACCGGGCTGCCGCCTCATTTCGAGTCAGTATCCCGCCGGCCACCTTATTCCGCGCGCAAGCGCTGCGGAACCCCGCGCCCGGCCAGGGCGGTGGAAACTCTTGACGTGCAGCATCCGGGCCACACTTCTGATTCAGAACGGGATTTTAACAGGCGCCACAGCGATTTCGAGGAAAGCGGGCACCGGTTCGCGGTCGCAATACGCGTCAAACAGGACACCGACGGCCCGGTTCTGACCCGATCAGAACGGGGGTTTTGGTCAGAAAACGAACGCGGGAACCCGTTCCAGGCCCGGCAAGACCGGCGCCACGGCGTCGAAAAGCACCCGGTAGCCGAAATCGCCGCGGGAGTGGGTCACGATAGTGGCCCGCGGCGGCTTTGTGGCGGCGAAGACCCCGACCAGCCGGCCGCCTTCCCTAAGCTGCCCATAGAGCTTGTCGGGGACCACCTCGGTCGCGCCGTCGAGCACGATGACGTCATAAGGGGCGTTCGCCGGATCCCCCCCGGCCGCGGCCGAGGCCCGGAAGGTCACGTTGGAAAGCCCGAGTCCGGCCAGGATTTCCCTGGCCTTTGCCGCATGGTCCGGATCGGTTTCGGTCGCGATCACCTGCCCCGCCAGCCTCGCCACCACGGCCGCGGTATATCCGCTAGCAGTGCCCGCCACCAAAACCTTGTCGGCATCCCCGATCTCGGCGGCCTGCAGCATCCTGGCGATCACCGCCGGCTTGATCAGGAAACGCTTTGACGAACCGCCTTCGGTGACGTCGAGATCGAGGTCGAGATAGGCCAGCGCGCGCTGATGCCCGGGGACAAATGCCTCGCGCGGCACCGCCAGCATGGCATCGAGAATGCGCAGATCGGTGACGTCGCTGGGGCGCACCTGGCCATCGACCATCTTGTGGCGCGCAGTCGCAAAATCCTGCATTGGCGGACCCTTGGCAAAGTGTGCGGGCGAAACCCGCTCGGCAAAGTGCAGGCGTAGCCCGGGAGGAGAGCCTTAAAGCCGGGTCATCTCTGGTACAAACTTCGCCAAAACGCAACGCCGATCGCACCAGCGGAGACAGCGGTCGGCTTCCCCCGTCGCGGGACGCTTAGGATCGCAGGTAAATCTGCGCAGCTAACTCTACTCGATGGTGACCGCGAGCCGTGCGATCAGCCTCGCCACCTCGTCAAGCTCGGCGGAATCCTGCGCCTTGACGGCCTGCGCCAGCCGCGTCAGGCATTCGTCATCGCTCAAGGCAGGCGTATCGCCGGGAACGATCGACGGCACCGGCCTCAAGCGGACGGTATGGACGTTTGGCATCGAATCACCTCTGTCGCGAATCCCGGCGAGATCGAAGCTCGGCAGAAAATGAGACGATTTGGCGTCAAATCCGCGGCGCGGACGCGGAGCAGCATTGCTGCGGGAACATGCCGGACCGCTTATCCTCCGCTGTGGAAAACCGCATCAAACCGTTGCGGCACAGATCGTTTCCACTCGCCATCGACGCGCAGCCGGAGCGGGCCATTTCGTCCTTTGCAAGCCCGGGAGGCTTTGTTATACGCTGCCCGGCGCGCGATAGACGGTTATCGCCCTATTCCTCGGTAGCTCAGCGGTAGAGCATTCGACTGTTAATCGAATGGTCGCTGGTTCGAATCCAGCCCGGGGAGCCAATAAGTCCCTCTCTCCCAATGGTTTCTTGAATTTCTCCAAAACGGCCGGTAGCTAAAAATCCCCCTTAGCTACCGTATAGCTACCACCAAAAATAAATGTGCCCCACTCCCAAATGCCGCGGTGGTTTTTCCTTAGGCTTGCGCATGGGAACGGAAAAAGGGGGAACGTGTATGAAATCGCCAGGATATGCCGCAATCATCATCGCGCTCGGCCTGCTGAGCGGCGCTGCGGCTGGAGCTGAAACCGTCCTGTCGGTGGTGAGCCGGGTGCACCTGCTCGGCAGCTGGGCCGCCTCCTGCAGCACGGACGCCAGCCCCAGCAACTGGATCGTCACCTGGTATGCCAGCGGCAGCGGCGCGGTGCGCCGCCGCTCGCTGCGGGGTCCCGGCCTGCCGCCGCTCGACGGCGCCGTCGACAGCGCCGAAATGCTGAGTCCGACGCTGATGCGTACGCGCATGCGGAACGACGATCCGAACTGGGGCAACCTCAATGGAAAATTCTACGACGTGGTGCTCGACATGAGCGACGGCAACATGCGGACCATCAGTTCGGTGACGGGCGACGGCCAGGCCATCATCCGGGACGGCAAACTGGTGTCCAACGGCCATCCCTCCGTGGTGGCGCAGCGTTGCGCGAAATAGCGGTCCGCCCGGTGCCCGGACCAGCCCGGACAGCCACCAAGTCATTGGCACCGTCCCGGCCTGACGGCGCCGTCGAGGCGCATTAGGCTGCGTTCCGCTTCGTCATGACTTGCCGGAAATCCGTGGCCAGTTCCCCGTAGTAACCGGCAAGCACCTCAAAAAAGGCCTTCTGAGGCCCATCTGCCGCTTGCTGAGCCGACTCCTTGCACTGAGCGGCTTTGGTTTCATACCTCTGTAGCTTGGTTTGAAGATCACTCCCCATGGCCCAACTCCACGCAACACTACTCTACCCCGGATGGCAGCTTGCCCTGCGCACCCGTTCGAAATGATGGTCACATCAAGGAAATTTTGCAGCGAGGGAGCCACCTCGCCGTGGAGAACGCCCGCGCTATGCAACGGTGTCATCAGCCAGTGACTTGCGGGAAACTCAGCCAGTACCGGGTCTGTTCGTCGGTCCAGCCGGGAACGGAGAAGCGCTCGGGGGCGGTGACGCGGGGGCTTGGACGCAAGTGGCCTACGGGCGGCCTAGGGCGATGCACCGTCGCGGCGTTGGCGGACGCGCACAAACTGATCGCCAATAGGCCTAACGCCAGGACGGATCGGATCATGGTTGCTCCGTTGACCGAGCTGCTACCTCGAAGGGATCATCGCGCGCCGGCCACGATCGATCATGTACGCACGGCCGGCCACGGCCCCAGTCCGCAACGACTTCACGATCGGTCAAATCGGCGTCATGTGCTGTGCCCGCCTTCACCCCAAAAGCCGGCGTCGCCCCGTCACTGCTCGAACACCGCCCGGCACGCCTCGCTGAGGCTCGCCTTCTGCCGGCGCAGGCAAGCGGTGATCGCCCGGACGTTGGGAATTTCGCCGGCGCAGAGCCGGTAGACATCCGGCGTGCAGGCGCGCTTCTGTTCGGGGGTCGCGAGGTCGGCCGACGCCGGAGCCGCCGCCGACAGCGCGAGTAACAGACCGAGCGCAAGCGCGCGCCGGACGCGGCTCGCCATCGCAAAACTTTCGGAAAACCCTGCCGTCATGACTACATCCCCTTGAGTTGTGCCGGCGCCGATCGCAGGCGCCGTCGTCATCGGCAACTACCGAAATTATTGTCGGCCAAATGTGATTTTTCTCACACTTGGCCGTCTCGGTGCGGGGCTAGATCTCGGCCGGGCCGTCAAGACATCAGTAACCAAAGCGGCGGGGATCGCCGGATCGATACAATTTGAGCGATCCGTTCAATTTGGAAACAAAGGACATTTGAGAACGTGCGCTCCGGGAAACCCCGGAGGGCGCGATGAGCGAAGCCGAATACGACCGATTGCTGGAGGCCGTCAAAATGGCGATCGAGCCCGTTCCGCAGGCTGTGCCGCAAGAGGACTTTTTGGTCCACCTGCCGATGTCGGAAGAGCCGGCCAAGGCCGCCAACGACAACCAGCCGGTCTGGCCGCTGATCCCGTTTCCCGAAGGCTGGTACGCCGCCTGCTGAGGTGGGCGTTAGTGCTCGATCCAAACGGTCATGCCCGGATCGAGGCCTGCGGGCTCTCGCTCCGGGTCGAGGCGCAAGCGCAGCGTATTGCGGTCATGATCGCCAATAACCCGCTCGGCCTGCCAGGTCGCAAAGACCCCGAGCGGCCGCAGTTCGGTGATGACGCTTTTGATCGCGCCATCGGCACCGTTCCGCATCACGCTCACCGTTTCTCCCATCGTGAGACCACCGAGATGGTCTTCACGTACATTGAACGAGAGCCATTGCCTGCCTGCCGCTTCGACCATCAGGATCGGCTGGCCCGCGCGAACATTCTCGCCGACCTCTGCGACGATGACGCTGACCACGCCGTCGGCTGGAGCGCGCAAGGTCATCTTTTCAAGACGGCGTTCAAGCACCGCGACCGCGGCCGCGGCGGCCTCCACTTGCGTATCGGCGATCGCGCGTTCCTCCCGGGTCGGGCCCGCCACGGCCGCATCGTAATTCGCCTGGGCCTCCGCCACATCGGCACGCGCGCTTGCAGCGTCGTTTTCGGCCTGGTCAAGCGCCTGCTGGGACTCGAAGCTCTGGCGTGCCAGCGTGCTGGTTCTGGTGAGCTGGGCCTGCACATATTCGAGGCGAGCTTTTGCCTTGGCGATTTCATATTTCAGCGACGCCACCTGTTCGCGTCGCACGCCCGCATAGGTGTTGTTGCGGGTCGCGGTTGCCGACGCGAGTGCGGCACGCGCCTGATCCGCCTGAGCCGTCAACTCCACCGCGGAGAGCCTCGCCAGGACATCGGCCGCGTGCACGTGGGCGCCCTTCTCGACCGCAATCGACACGAGTTGGCCGTCCACCTCCGGCTCCACCCTGACTTCCGTCGCCCGCACGACGCCAACGATGGTCGGCGTCGATCCGGAATGACGCACGGAGTAGATCAGAACGCCCGCGACGAGCACAAGCGCGATCGCAACGATGGCGGCACGCCTAGTCCTGCGCATGTCCCTGTCCTCTCTTGACGGCAAGCGCCGAGATCACAGCGAGCGCGAAATAGACCAGGGCCAGACACCACAGTCCGAGCCAATCATGCGCGACCTCCCAGATGCTGGCACCCAGCTGATTGATGCGCACGATGCCATCAATGGCGGAGTCGGCGGGAAAAATCCGACCCAGCGCGATGGCCGCCTCAGGGATTGCTTCGCGCGGCCATGCGAAGCCGGCGGTGAAGAACTGAGGCAGGCTGGTCGCCAGGAGGAGGAGGGTTGCGTTTTCCGGCCGCGTAAACCAGGCCCCGATGGCCTGCCCCATGAAACTCGTCGCGAGCAAAAAGACGGTCGCGAGCGCGAAGAGTTGCGGAAGATGGCCGAGCGTCGAAAAGCCGTAGATGCGCGGCAGCACGATGAGATAAAGCGCGAGCGCCGGCAGGTAAATGGTCAGGTGGGCGATGCCGCGGCCGAACACGCCGGCAAACGCTCCGCCGGCTTTCGCCAGCGCTGTACCGGTCAACATCGCCGCACCGATCAGAAGTGTTTGCTGCAGGATCAGCACGAACGCCGCCGGGACGATGTAGCTCGCATAGCCACCCACTGGATTGAAGATCGGCTGCAGCAGAACGTCCGCCGGGCTCAAGCTTGCCAATTTCGCCTTGACAAGGCTTCCATCGGAGCGTGCGCCTCGCGAAACGAGCTCGGACGTCAATGCTCCGACAGCCGTGGCGACCCCGCTTGCGGTCGATCTGAATATGAACAGGTAGGTGGCATCCGCGTAGATCGGGATGTGAGCGGTGATGCCCTTGAGCACATCGCGCTCCGTGCCTGGGGGGATTTCGACGGCAGCAAAAGCCTTTCCGCGGTCGATTGCGGTACGGGCGTCGGCCAGTGTGCGGGCGCGAACCGCAACGCTCAAGGCTCCACTGGCATCCAGCGTCTCCACAATCTGGCGGCTGAGATCGCTAAGGTCATTGTCGACGACCGCAATCGGAAGTTTGCGTAGGATCTGGTTGAGATAGGGCTGCGGATAATAAATGCCGTAGACCAAGGGAGCCAGGAACAGCAGGCTGAAGGCGCTCCGCGTTCCGAGCACGCGCCGCCACTCCGCCTTGAAGGCGCCGCCGATCCCCCGAGTTGTTACTCCGATCTCGGGCGGCTCGGCGGGTCGCGCCGTCTCAAACCAGCCCCTGCGCTTCAGGCTCACTATGCGCAGCAATGCGAGGCCGGCAAAGAGCACGGCCAAGCCCGCGAGCGCCGCGAAGGGAACGGCGGATTCCGAGACCGGCAATCCCCGCGCCGCTTGTCCCAGCAATACGGCCATGTACCAGCGCAGCGGCAGAAACGCGCTCCAGACCTGCGCAAACGCATTCATGCCGACCGTGGGAAAGCCGACGCCCGCGTAACCGAATGCCGGAGAAGCAAAGAGGCCCGCAAGTCCGAGCCCGGTCGGCAAGTCGCGGGTCAGAAGCTGCAGCAGGGCGCCAACCGACAAATA
>DATNMT010000302.1:0-4021 GCA_035602495.1 Bradyrhizobium sp. | reverse complement strand
GGCCTCCTCCGGCGTCACCTATGACAGCGGCGATTTCCAGGGCGTCTTCAACAAGGCGCTGGAGATTTCAGATCACGCCAATTTTGCCAAACGCAAGAAGGAGAGCCGCAAGAAGGGCAAGCTCCGCGGCATCGCGGTCGGCTCCTATCTCGAGGTCACCGCCCCTCCCGGCGTCGAACTCGGCAAGATCGTGTTCGAGGCCGACGGTTCGGTGCGGCTTATCACCGGAACGCTCGACTATGGCCAGGGTCATGCGACGCCGTTCGCGCAGGTGCTCTCCGCGCAACTCGGCGTGCCCTTTGAAAGCATAAAACTTGAACAGGGCGACAGCGACATCGTTCATACCGGCAACGGCACCGGCGGCTCGCGCTCGATCACCGCCAGCGGCATGGCGATCGTGGAAGCCTCGAAGCTCGTGATCGAAAAGGGCAAGCGCGCCGCCGCCCACCTGATGGAAGCCGCCGAGGGCGACATCGAATTTGCGGGCGGCCGTTTCACCATCGCCGGCACCGACCGCTCCATCGACATCATCGAGCTCGCACGCCGGATGCGCGAAGGCAAAATGCCCGACGACGTGCCATCCTCGCTCGACGTCGACCACACCACCGAGGCCGTGCCATCGACCTTCCCCAATGGCTGCCATGTGGCCGAGGTCGAGATCGACCCCGAAACCGGCATCGTGCAGATCGTGCGCTACACCGGCGTCAATGATTTCGGCACCATCGTCAATCCGATGCTGGTCGCCGGCCAGCTGCACGGCGGCGTCGCGCAAGGCATCGGCCAGGCGCTGATGGAATGCGTCAGCTATGACGCAAATGGCCAGCCGATCACCGGCTCGTTCATGGACTACGCGCTGCCGCGCGCCGAGGACATCCCGATGATGGAAGTCGGCGATCATCCAGTGCCGGCGAAATCCAACCCGCTCGGCACAAAAGGCTGCGGCGAAGCCGGCTGCGCCGGCAGCCTTTCGACCATCGTCAACGCGGTGCTCGACGCGCTTTCCGACTACGGCATCACCCATATCGACATGCCGCTGACCCCGGAGCGGGTGTGGCGCGCGATAAGGGATGCGAAGGCGAAGGCGGCGTGAAGCGCCTACCTCATCAAACACACTCGTCATACGCGGGCTTCCGCCTTCGCTAAAGCTTCGGCGGACTAATATCGAAGACCCGGCGAAGCCTTGGCGTAGACGGGTGACCCGCGTATCCATCAAACTTCAAAAGAGTCTTGCGAGGTAGATCGATTGCCGGGTCAAGCCCGGCAATGACGAGTTGTGACCTACGCCGCGGCCTGCTCGCGCGGCTGGTAGATCGCGATGTGCTGGCAACGGGCGAGCGGCGTCGTGCCGCCCGCGACGACAAGCGCGTCGAGTTCGACGAAGCGATGGCCCTTCTTCTCGTAATTGCCGGTGACCTTCGCCCGCGCCGTCAACTCGTCGCCGCTCTTCACAGCCGACAGGAGCTGCATGCGGCTGCCGACGTGAATCCACGGTCCCAAAATGGCGTTGTCGACCAGCACCTTGTTCATCACCCGCTGCAACAGTCCGGGATGGCTGAGGCCTTCACGGGTGTAGATCGGATCGTGCTCGCGCACATCGTGCAGATATTCCGTTGCGGCGTCGCCGGCCCAGGCGCGGGGCACGGTGCCGAGCCATTTGCCGGGTTCATACGAAGTCGCGTTCACCGGCCTGCGTTCGGCCACAGCCGCGGTGGCGCTGAAATCGGCAAGCGCGACCGACGGCGCGGACATCGGCAACGAAGCCGTGCCGGTGGCGCAGAGCTGGCCGCGGCTTTCGACCTCGATCGTCAGCACGCCGTCGCTCTCCTCGGCCGTCACATTGGCGATCTCGCCGTCATAGACCGGTTTCACAAACCGCGCCTCGATCAGTCCGTGCTCCAGAAAGGCGCGACCCCATCTCTTGACCGGCAGGTGCATCATATAGGCCATGACGTCGACGCCGGGGACGAGCCCACCGGAAAAGCCAAAGCGCTGCGCCACCGTGTCGTCATGCATCTTGTTTTCGGACAATTTCGCGGTGTTATAGGCCTGGACGCGGTAGGTTTCGAGCCGGCTGGTCATGTCTCGCGTTTCCTTCGATCTTGCCGTGATTTACCTCGACAATCGTACGCAAAGAATAAGCCGTGGCAAGCCGGTTCCTTCGGTGTTTTGCTCGCAATTGCGCCTGCGATGGGGTACCACGCCCCCGTGAGCGCGCGGCTTGCACAGACTGACAAATCCCCAACCGATGACGCCTGATTTGAACCCCACCCGCATCTATGTCGACGCCGACGCCTGCCCGGTCAAGGACGAGATCTATCGCGTCGCGGCCCGCTTTGGCGTTCCCGTCAGCGTGGTCGCGGGAAACTTCATCCGGGTACCCCGGGACCCGCTGATCGAGCGTATCGCGGCCGGCTCCGGGATGGATGCCGCCGACGACTGGATCGCGGAGCGCGCGGGCAAGGGCGATATCGTCATCACCTCGGACATCCCGCTCGCCAGCCGCTGTGTGAAGGCGGGCGCCGAGGTGATCGCGCCGAACGGCAAGCCGTTCACGGAAGCCTCGATCGGCATGACGCTGGCGGTGCGCAATCTGATGACCGATCTGCGCTCGTCGGGCGAAGTCACCGGCGGTCCCAAATCGTTCGCGCCGCGCGACCGCTCGGCGTTCCTGTCGGCGCTCGACCAGACCATCCGCCGCATCCAGCGCCAGCGCGCCGACCAAGCCGTGCCAAACCAGAATTGAATTGAGAGACCATGGCGCCGCCGCTGATCCAGTTGAAAGACATCAAGCTTACGTTCGGCGGCACGCCGCTATTGTCGGGCGTCGAACTGTCGGTGTCAGCGGAAGAGCGCGTCTGCCTGATCGGTCGCAACGGTTCCGGCAAATCGACGCTGCTGAAGATCGCGGCCGGCCTGGTCGAAGCCGACAGCGGCAGCCGCTTCGTGCAGCCTGGCGCCACCATCCGCTATGTGCCGCAGGAGCCGGATTTTGGTGGGCATGCCACGACGCTGGCCTATGTCGAAGCCGGTCTCGGCCCCGGCGACGACCATTACCAGGCGAGCTACGTGCTGGAGCAGCTCGGGCTGCATGGCGACGAAGACCCCGCGCAGCTATCCGGCGGCGAAGGCCGCCGCGCGGCGCTGGCGCGGGTGCTGGCGCCCTCGCCCGATATCCTGCTTCTGGACGAGCCGACCAACCATCTCGACCTCACCACCATCGAGTGGCTGGAGGGCGAGCTCGACAGCCGCCGCTCGGCGCTGGTCATCATCAGCCATGACCGCCGCTTCCTCTCCAACCTGTCGCGCTCGACCGCCTGGCTCGATCGCGGCCAGATCCGGCAGATCGACCGCGGCTTCTCCGCCTTCGAGGCCTGGCGCGACGAGGTGCTGGCCGAGGAGGAGCGCGAGCAGCACAAGCTCGACCGCAGGATCGTCAACGAGGAGCATTGGTTGCGCTACGGCGTGTCCGGCCGCCGCAAGCGCAACGTCAAGCGGCTCGGCAATCTCTACGCGCTGCGCCAGCAGCGGCGCGAGTATCGCGGCGCGGCTGGGAACGCCAACCTCGCCGCCGCCGAGGCTGAAAAATCGGGCAAGCTGGTGATCGAGGCGAAAAACATTTCCAGGACCTATGGCGACCGCAAGATCGTGGAAAATTTCTCGATCCGCATCCAGCGCGGCGACCGCATCGGAATCGTCGGCCCGAACGGCGCCGGCAAGACAACGCTGATCGACATGCTGACCGGCGCCAATCCGCCGGATACCGGGACCATCCGCTTCGGCGCCAATATCGAGATGGCGACGCTGGACCAGCATCGCGAAAGCCTCGATCCAAAATCGACTCTGGCGAACGCCCTGACCGGCGGCGGCAGCGACTACGTGATGGTCGGCGGGAAGCCGAAGCATGTCGTCAGCTACATGAAGGACTTTCTGTTCGCGCAGGAGCAGATGCGCACACCGCTCGAGGTGCTTTCCGGCGGCGAACGCGGCCGGCTGATGCTGGCGCGCGCGCTGGCAAAGCCCT
>DATNMT010000289.1:0-7059 GCA_035602495.1 Bradyrhizobium sp. | reverse complement strand
TGTTGTAGGAACGCCGGGTGTTGTTGCGCCCGACCAGCACCTGGTCGGCGCTCATGACCCGGTCGGGATCGAGCTCGGCGCGCGAGACGACCTCGCTTTCGCCGTGACGGCCGATCTCAAGCTCGCGGCCCTCGCGGATGTCCATCGACATCCGCACGATCGGATCGTTCTGCGCCTGGCGATGCACTTCGGTCAGCATCGCGTCAGGTTCGCAATCAGTGAAAAAGCCGCCGCCCTGGATCGGCGGCAATTGCGCGGGATCGCCGAGCACGAGGAGCGGGCAGTCGAACGACATCAGGTCGCGGCCGAGTTCGGCGTCCACCATCGAGCATTCGTCGATCACGATCAGTTTTGCTTTCGAGGCCGGCGCGTCGTCCCACAGCTCGAAGCTCGGCTGCTCGACGCCGGATTCGCGCGCGCGATAGATCAGCGAATGGATGGTGGAGGCGTTGTCGCAGCCCTTGTTGCGCATCACCAGCGCCGCCTTGCCGGTGAAGGCGGCGAATTTCACCTCGCCGTCGACGCCGTCGGCGATGTGACGGGCGAGCGTGGTCTTGCCGGTGCCGGCATAGCCGAACAGCCGGAAGACCGGCGGCGTGCCGTTCCTGCCGGGCTTCGCTTTCAGCCAGTCGGCAACGGCCTTCAGCGCGGAATCCTGATGCGGCGTAAAGGTGGTCATGGGGCTCGATGGGGGAGGGTCGTGCGACAAGCAGCGACTCGATGGCCCACAAAACTAACCATTCGCGCGCGCGGTGCAAGCCACCTTCCGCCTTGCGGAATTGGCCAAGGCTGGACTCGGGCCGCCTTGCGAATAGACTACCGCAAAACAACAAGCCGGCCCGCGGGAGAGACGTCATGAAATTCGGCATTTTTTATGAGCTGCAGTTGCCGCGCCCCTGGCAGGCCGGCGACGAACTCAGGCTTTACCAGGATGCGCTGACGCAGCTGGAGACCGCCGACCGGCTGGGTTATGACTATGCCTGGGTGGTTGAACATCATTTCCTCGAAGAATATTCGCATTCGCCGTCGCCGGAATCGTTTCTCGCCGCCGCCTCCCAGCGCACCAGCAACATCCGGCTCGGCCACGGCATTTTCCAGCTCACCACCAATCATCCCGCGCGCGTCGCCGAGCGCGTCGCGGTGCTCGATCTGCTGAGCCGCGGCCGCGTCGAATTCGGCATGGGCGAGAGCGCCTCGATCACCGAACTGACGCCGTTCGGCCGCGACATGGAAACCAAGAAGGAAGTGTTCGAGGAGGCGGTCCGCGCCATCTTCCCGATGTTCAAGGACGGCGGCGGCGAGCATCACGGCAAATATTTCGACATCCCGTTGCGCAATATCGTGCCCAAGCCTGTCCAGAAGCCACATCCGCCGCTGTGGATGGCCTGTTCGCAGCTTCCGACCATCGAACGCGCCGGCCAGAACGGCTTTGGCGCGCTCGGCTTCCAGTTCGTCAGCGCGGATGCCGCGCATGCCTGGGTGCACGCTTATTACAACGCGATCACGAAGCGGCTGAAGAAGCTCGCCGATTACCGGATCAATCCGAACATGGCGCTGGTGTCGTTCTTCATGTGCGCCAAAACCGACGAGGAGGCTCGCGCGCGCGCCGACGGCGCGACGTTCTTCCAGTTCGCGCTGCGCTTCTACGGCGCCTCGCAGAACCGCCAGCGCCCCGACCCCGGCACCGTCAACATGTGGGACGAGTACAATAAGTGGAAACGCGAAAATCCCGAAGCCCAGGAGGCGGCGCTACGCGGCGGCCTGATCGGCTCGCCGGAAACCATCGCCAGGAAACTGCGCCGGTTCCGCTCTTCGCATATCGACCAGGTGATCCTGCTCAACCAGGCCGGCAAGAACAGCCATGAGCACATCTGCGATTCGCTGGAATTGTTCGCTCGCGAGGTGATGCCGGAATTTCGCCAGGATCCCGAGCACGACGCCTGGAAAGCGGGCGTGATGAGCGGTGCGATCCAGCTCGAGGAGATCGACACCGAAGCTTTCAAGGATCGCTACGGCAAGCTCGCGGTCAACGTCGCACCGCCAAAACCCGCGATCGCGGCGGTGCGGTGACCGGCGCGCTCAGCCTTGCAGCGCCGCCAGCAATTCATCCGGCCGCTCGACCATCATCATATGGCCGGCGCCCGGCAGCACCACCGTCCGTGAGTTCGGCAGCGCGGCGGCCAGCGTCTTGCCTGCTCTTGCAGGCGTCATCATGTCGCGTTCGCCGAGAATGAGCGTGGCCGGCACCGTGATCCGCGCGGCGGCAGGGAGTGCGTTTTGATAGGCGTTGCAAGCGGAGAGGTCGTTGAACAGCACGCCGGGCCGGCATTTTTCAAGCACCCGCTGCGCGCCGGAGTGCATCCACAGGCCGGGCGCGAGGCTGCCGCCGAGTTCGGCCTGAAAGCCGAGGCCCCAGATCGAGACCATGTCGATCGCGTCGTGGTCGTTGGCTTCCGCGGCCTTGAGCAAGTCGGGCCCGACCGTCATGGTGGCCGCCGTTCCGATCAGGCTGAGTGCGGTGACTTTTGCCGGGTGCCGCGCGGCGGTCTCGAGTGCAATCAATGACCCCATCGAGTGACCGACGAGCCGTGCCTTTGCGGCGCCGGCGGCATCGAGCAGCGCGGCGATCCAGTCGGCCATCTCGGCGATCGAAGCCAGCGGCGCGCCTGTTGAGCGGCCATGTCCGGGCAAATCCGGCGCCAGCACGCCAAAGCCGTGGTGGGCGAACCATCTGCTATGTAAGGCCCAGGTGCTATGATCGAAGCCGGCGCCGTGCAAGAGCACGATGGTCGGCTGCGAGGAATCGAACTCCCGCCCGCCGGTGGCGACAAAGGCATCGATGCCGTTCACGGAGAGCTGCATGGCTCAGACCTTCTGCGAAATACGGAGCGCCTGGCCGAGATCGTCGATGATATCGGCGGCGGCCTCGATGCCGATCGACAATCGCACCAATTCCTCACCGATCCCTGCGGCCTTGAGCTGGGCGGCATCCATCTGCTGATGGGTGGTGCTGCCGGGATGAATGACCAGCGTCTTGGCGTCGCCGACATTGGCGAGATGGCTGATCATCCGCAATGCCTCGATGAACTTCTTGCCGGCGGGCCGGCCGCCCTTGATGCCAAAACTGATGATCGAGCCCGTGCCCCGCGGCAGCAACCGCTTTGCCAGTTCGTAATCGGCATGGCTTTCCAGCGAGGGATGCAGCACCCAATCGACCGCCTTGTTCGCAGCCAGGAACTCGAGCACCGCACGGGTGTTGGCCATGTGGCGATCCATGCGGACGCCGAGCGTCTCGACACCCTGCAGCAGCTGAAAGGCATTGGTCGGGGAAAGGCAGGCGCCGAAGTCGCGCAGGCCTTCGGTGCGCGCCCGCATGATGAACGCGGCAGGGCCGAACTGCTCGTCGAAGACGATGCCATGATATCCAGCGTAGGGCTCGGTCAGAGCCGGAAATTTGCCGGAGGCGCGCCAGTCGAACCGGCCCCCGTCGACAATTGCGCCGCCAATGGCGATGCCATGGCCGCCGATCCATTTTGTCGCGGAATTCATCACGATGTCGGCGCCAAGTTCGATCGGCCGGCTGAGATAAGGCGTTGCGAAGGTGTTGTCGATCAACAGCGGAATCTTCGCGTCGTGGGCGATCTGCGCGACCTTCGGAATATCGAGCACTTCGAGGCCGGGATTGCCGATCGTCTCGCCGATCACCAGCCTGGTGTCGGGTCTGATGGCTGCGCGAAACGCGTTCAGCGCACGCGGCTTGACGAACGTGGTCGTGATGCCGAAACGGGGCAGCGTATGCGTCAGCAGGTTGATGCTGCCCCCATAAAGCGAGGAAGAGGCGACGATGTGGTCGCCGGCATTGAGCAGGGTCGCAATTGCCAGATGTAGCGCGGCCATGCCGCTCGCCGTGCAGATGGCGCCGACGCCGCCCTCGAGGGCTGCGAGCCGCTCCTCCAGCACCGCCGTGGTCGGGTTGGAGATCCTTGTGTAGATGTGGCCCGCACGTTCGAGATTGAACAGCGCCGCGGCGTGCTCGGAATCCTGAAACACATAGGACGTGGTCTGATAGATCGGAACCGCCCGCGCGCCGGTGACGGGATCCGGATGCTGGCCGGCGTGGAGGCTCAGGGTTTCGAAAGCAGGGGGCTTGGGTGCGGGCATGTTGAACTCAAAACGATGCGGGTTTCCGCCATGACGGACAGCGGCACGGTGTGCCACAAAAGCGCTTCGATTGTTAGCCCCGGGGCGTTCAGCCGCGCCCGCCGCGGTAGCCTTTTTTCCGCCCGCAGTTTAAAAGCTCGCTGGTAATCGTCTTTGCTGGCCGGCGCGCTGACCCGATGAAACGTATCGCAGTCCTTGCTTTTTACGCCGTCGGCGCGCTCGCGATCGGCTACCTCGCGCTCTACGCCTATGCGGCATTGACCAAAAAGGACCTGCAGCCGGGCGATCCGATCCACATCTTCCGCAAGCCCGATGCGCCGGATTATTCGGCCGCGATCGACGGCGCTTTCGGTTGATGACGGGAGACGTAGGTGCGGCCCATCGTGAGGTTCTTGTGGGCGCGGATCTGGGTGTTGTCGTAGGTCCAGCACTCGCCGGAATCGTCGAGGAAGCAGACCCAGAGCAGGTTATATTCAGGCCCATAATCGATCAGCAGGTGGGCGTAGGCCTCACCCTTCGGGGTGACGACGGGGATCGGCGGATCGAGTTGCAGCATCGACATGGATGGGCTTTCAAACAGGACAAGGCAAGGTGCCTGATTGAAAACGCCAGCAGTGCAAAACGGTTCCGGCGCGAAGCTGGCCTCGCGCCGGGTTATTCCAGACAGCCGGTAATTTCCCGGATCAGGCCGGCGCCGAGGCGCGATGATACTCGCCGGCGCCGGCGGGCGTGATCGGCAATCCGCCGTCGGCATATTCGTTCAGCTTGTTGCGCAGCGTGCGGATCGAGATGCCCAGAATATTTGCCGCATGGGTGCGATTGCCGAGGCAGTGCTTCAGCGTCTCCAGGATGAGATCGCGCTCGACGTCGGCGACGGTGCGGCCGACCAGCGCGCGGGTCACCTGCTCGGCGGCGAAGGTGGCGTGCGCCACCGCCGGCACAGTCTTCGGCATATCGAGACGATCGCCGTCCGGCGTCAGGATGGCGTCGACGCCGATCTCATCGCCCTGCGCCATCAGCACCGAACGATGGATGGTGTTTTCCAGCTCGCGGACATTGCCTTGCCAGCGGTTGGAGGTCAGCACCCGCCGTGCATCCGCCGCGATCGGCCGCAAGGGCACGCCATTGGCGTCGGCGTATTTCTTGGCGAAATGCTGCGCCAGTTCGAGAATGTCCGCCGGCCGCTCGCGCAGGGGCGGTATCTTCAGGTTCACGACGTTGAGCCGGAACAGCAGGTCCTCGCGGAAGCTGCCTTCGCGCACGGCGTCCGCGAGGTTGCGGTTCGAGGTGGCGATGATGCGGATGTCGACCGGCACGGGCCTGGTGCCGCCGACCCGGTCGATCACACGCTCCTGGATCGCGCGCAGCAGCTTCGACTGCAGCCGCACATCCATTTCGGAGATTTCGTCCAGCAAGAGCGTGCCGCCGGTTGCTTCCTCGAATTTGCCGATCCGCCGGGCGACGGCGCCCGTGAACGCGCCCTTCTCGTGGCCGAACAGTTCGGATTCCAGGAGATGCTCGGGGATTGCCGCGCAATTGATCGAGATGAACGGCTTCTTGGCGCGGTTGGAGCGGGTGTGGACATAGCGCGCCAGCACCTCCTTGCCGGTGCCGGATTCGCCGGTGATCATCACCGAGGCGTCGGAGCCGGCGATCTGCTGCGCCAGTTTTATCACTTTCGCCATCGCTTCGTCGCGATAGACCAGGTCGCGGGAGTCGTTGGCGACGGCGGCGAGCACGGCGGCGATCAGTTCGGGATCGGGCGGCAGCGGGATGTATTCCTTGGCGCCGGCGTGGATCGCGGCGACCGCGGCGCGGGCGTCGTTGGAGATGCCGCAGGCGACGATCGGCACGTGGATGTGCTCGGCCTCGAGCCGCATCACCAGGTCGCGGATGTCGAGCGCGACGTCGACCAGCAGCAGGTCGGCGCCCTTGCCGCCGCGCAACACCCGCATCGCCTGTTCGTGATCCTCCGCATGGGTCACGGAAGCGCCGTTGTCCATGGCGATCTTGGTGGCGGTCGTAAGCTGGCCCTTGAGTGTGCCAACGATGAGAAGCCGCATCATAGTCTCCTGTTCGTCTGTTCGCGCCCGTTATGCGCTGAAAAAAGGCTTCTAGGTCCGTTCTGCCTTGATGATTTCCGTCATGGTCACGCCGAGCTTGTCTTCCACCAGAACCACCTCGCCGCGCGCCACCAGCCGGTTGTTGACGTAGATGTCGATGGCTTCGCCGACGCGGCGGTCCAGTTCGAGCACGGTGCCGGGCCCGAGCTTCAGCAGTTCGCCGATATCCATCTTCGAGCGGCCGAGCACCGCCGATACCTGGACCGGCACGTCGAACACGGCTTCGAGGTCGGCGGCAATGCGCGAGGCCTGTTCGTCCTCGTTGTAGGCCACGTCATCGATCGCCGGCACTTCGGCTGCGTTGAGATCGGGAAGCGGAACCTGTGCGTCGGTGTCACTCATGTTTCAGTCCTCATGGCCCTAGCGTTCGGCCTGATTGCGGGACGCTATGTAGCGCCCGACTAGTTCGTTGATCTTTGCTTCGATCGCCGCGCGCTCCAGAACGACGCCGCCATCGGCCCACTCGATCCTGCAATCGCCGGTCTCGATCTCCGGCTCGGCCAGGATCACGAGGCGACCCTCGAAGCCGCTTTGTTTCGCCAGCCGCTCGATCCGATCGCGTGCGGTCTCGTAAAGGGAATCGTTGATCCGGACCACGAGATGCGGCGTCGAGACCAGGTGCGAGAAACAATCGCTCACCAAACCGGTGATCTCGCCGAGCGGCTCTGAGGAAATCAGCTCGCTGCACAGCTTGCGCGCCACCGCGACCGCGACATCGACCGCTTCGGTCTCCATCCGGGTTTCGATCCCCGAGAAACGCGTTGCGATGCCCTTG
>DATNMT010000583.1:0-10370 GCA_035602495.1 Bradyrhizobium sp. | reverse complement strand
TCGGACAGCACCTGTGTGCCGCCGGTGACCGCCGAACGGTCGCCGCCGGATTCGCGAATCACCGGCGCAGATTCGCCGGTGATCGCGGCCTCGTTGACGGAAGCGACGCCCTCGATCACTTCGCCGTCGGATGGGATATTGTCGCCGGCTTCGACCAGGACGACATCGCCAACCTTGAGGCTGGTGCCGGGTACAAGCCGATACTTGTTGCCGGCACCCTCCAACAGCTTGGCCTGGCTCTCGGTGCGGGTCTTGCGCAGCGACTCAGCCTGGGCCTTGCCGCGGCCTTCGGCAACGGCTTCGGCGAAGTTGGCGAACAAGACCGTGAACCACAGCCACAGGATGATCTGGAAGGTAAAGCTGAGGCTTTCGCCACCACCTCCGATCAGATTGCGCAGGAAAATCACCGTCGTCAGCGCGGCCACGACCTCGACCACGAACATCACGGGGTTCTTGATCATCTGTCGCGGATCGAGCTTGCGGAACGACGAACCGATGGCGGGCATCACGATCTTCGGGTCGAGCATCGCCGACACCGGTTTCCGCTTGTTCAGTTTTTGGACGGTTTCCATGGACGTAACTCCGAAAATGGGTTCGATCAGAACAGGGTGCCCGCGGTCATCGCGAGGTGCTCGACGATCGGCCCCAGCGCCAGCGCCGGGAAGAAAGTGAGGCCGCCGATGATCAGGATCACGCCGACGACGAGGCCGACGAACAGGCCGCCGGTGGTCGGCAGCGTGCCGGCGGACGGCGGGATCGATTTCTTGCCGGCCAGCGAGCCCGCCATCGCCATCGCCGGCACGATCATGAAGAAACGGCCGACGAACATCGCCACGCCGCCGGTGATGTTGTAGAAAGGAGTATTGCCCGTGAGGCCCGCGAAGGCCGAGCCGTTATTGCCGGTTTGCGAGGTATAGGCATAGAGCACCTCGGTAAAACCGTGCGGACCGGCATTGGCCATCGACGCCACCGCCGGCGGCAGCACCACGGCGACCGCGGTCCAGCCCAGATACATCAGCGGCAGCACCAGGATCGCGAGCATCGCCATCTTGACCTCGCGCGCCTCGATCTTCTTGCCGACATATTCCGGCGTGCGGCCGACCATCAGGCCGGCGACGAAGATCGAGACGACGACGAAGATGAGCATGCCGTAGAGGCCGGCGCCGACGCCGCCGACGATGATTTCGCCGAGCTGCATGTTGATCAGCGGGATCATGCCGCCGAGCGCCGTGAACGAGTCGTGCATGGCGTTGACCGCGCCGCAGGACGCCGCGGTGGTGACCACCGCAAACAGCGAGGACGCCACGATGCCGAAGCGGACCTCCTTGCCCTCCATGTTGCCGCCGGTCAGCCCCAGCGCATGGAGCGCGGTGGTGCCGCTGGATTCGGCCCAGTAGGTGACGGCGACGCCCGAGATGAACAGCACGCCCATCACGGCGAGGATCGCCCAGCCCTGGCGCTGGTTGCCGACCATGCGGCCGAATACGTTGGTCAGCGCCGCACCGATCGCGAAGATCGAGATCATCTGCACGAAATTCGACAGCGCGGTCGGGTTCTCGAACGGATGGGCGGCGTTGGCATTGAAAAAGCCGCCGCCATTGGTGCCGAGCATTTTGATGGCGACCTGGGAAGCAACGGGCCCCACCGCGATGGTCTGCTTGGCTCCCTCCAGCGTCGTTGCATCCACGTAGGCACCAAGCGTCTGCGGCATACCCTGTGAGACCAGGAACAGCGTGTAGACGATGCAGATCGGCAGCAGCACATAAAGCGTGCAGCGAGTCACGTCGACCCAGAAATTGCCGATGGTGCGCATCGAGGAACGGGAGAAGCCGCGGATCAGCGCCACCGCCAGCGCAATGCCGGTCGCCGCCGACAGGAAGTTCTGGTGCGTCAGCCCCAGCATCTGCACCAGATAGGACAGCGTGCTTTCGCCGCCGTAGTTCTGCCAGTTGGTATTGGTGATGAAGCTGATCGCGGTGTTGAAGGAAAGGTCCTCTGCCACGGCCGATTGCCCCGCCGGGTTGAACGGCAGCATCGCCTGCAGCCGCATCAGGCCATAGATGATCAGGAAGCCGCCGACGTGGAACAGCAGCATCGCGACCGTATAGGTCAGCCAGTGCTGCTCGCGCCTCTCGTCGACGCCGCCGATCCGGTAAAGCACGATCTCGACCGGCCGCAGCACCGGCGAAAGCAACGTGCGCTCGCCGTTGAAGACGCGGGTCATGTACCAGCCGAGCGGTTTGATCAGCGCGACGATGATGACGCAGTACAGAATAATTTGAATCCAGCCGATGGCGGTCATGGTGGGTTGCCCTCAGGGTTAGCGCGTGATGTGGCCGGCGGTCAGAAACGTTCGGGCCGCAGCAGGGCGTAGGTCAGATAGAACAGCAGGCCCGCCGAGACGATGGCGGCGAGCGAATAATCGAAGATCATGACGTTGCTCCCTCTTAAAGCCGTTCGCAGGCGTAGGCGTAGCCGATGCCTGCGACGAAGAAGCCGAGGCCGAGGGCCAGCATGACGATGTCCAGCATGGGATGCTCCTTGTCGCGCGTGTCGCCACAGGTTCCGCGCGTTCCGGAAAGGCGGGTTGCGATGGAACAATCGGCCGATCGAACGCGCTTTCCGGCCTCGCCTGTCCGTGGCCGTGAAGTGCCACCTGGCGCATAGGTTTTCGATGCGACCCCGCGGGCAATGTTATAGGAATCTCATAAAAGCACGGCGCCCGACCGCGACTGTTGGCGCCGGCCATCGATCTTCTGCATTGCAGAATAATCCGTCGCTCAACCGTCCTTTATAACGGCTTTATTTTTCTGATCATCGCACCACCTCGTTTTCAAACAGGGTCTTGCCCACTCTTTGTAGATGCGGTCGCGGCCGCATCTTTGGTGAGAAGAGACCATGACGCTGCTTTCAAAACACCGTGATGCCGCCGGGCTCGACGATCGGCTGCACGACGCCGACGCCGTGACGGCAAAACTCCTGTCGGACGTTATCGGCGAAACCTGGCGCCGCCCGACCGCGAAGACGGCGAGGATCGAACGATTGATCGGGACTGGCGCCTGGACCGATGCGGCGCTGGCGCTGATCGAGCTGGAGCTGCCGCAATGGCAGGTTCGCCGCATCGTCTATGACGGGGGCGAATGGCATTGCGCGCTGTCGCGCCAGCGCGAGCTTCCCGACTGGCTCGATCAATCGGTTGAGGTCCATCACCAGGATCTGGCGCTGGCGCTCTTGAGCGCGTTCGTCGAGGCAAGGCGCAGCGCCACGCCGCGAAGCCGGACCAGTGTCCCGCCGGTGCGGCGCAACGCGGACCTGCAGGGCATTCCGGTCTGCTGCGATAATTTCGCGTGAGCGCCGCCAACCAGCCGACGCCGGAGTTTTGACACTTGTCACAGTTTCCGAATCTGTCGCGAGAGCTGCGGTCGACCCAGGTGATCGTGCGCTTTGTCCTGCGCACGGGTATTCTGGTCATTTTCGCCGCGTTCGGCAGCATCGGCTTCGGCCGAAGCCTCGCCACCCTGCTGTGGATGTCTACTCTGCTCAGCGTCGTGATCGGCTCCGTCAAGCGCGAGCCCCCGTTCGGCATCGTTCTCAATCACTGGGATGAAGCGCTCGCCTACGCCGCCTTGTGCTGCGTGGTCCCGATTTGACACAACGCCCGCAATCCTATGCGGCGCTTATTAGATCGGCGCCCTGGCTGCCTCGAATTCATACCCGGCCGGGAAGATATTGCGGGCATGAGCAAATTTCTGCTCGCCCATCAAAGGAATACCAACGTGAAGCTCGTCGAACCTCCCTCGTGCAGTCCGGCATCCAGCATCGTCTTCATCGGCAAGAACAGCCGCGGCCAATGGGTCGCCCGGGAACAGCACGGCCTCTATGGCGGCCTGTTCGTCAGCCGCGCGCAGGCGGTCAAATATGCGCTGTTCGAGAACGGCCATCACCTCGAGACCATCGTCGAACTGCCGCGCGAGATCGAACTCGAGATCGGCGGCAAGCCTGCCTTCGGCGCCGCCGGCGCCCGGCGCGCCGCATGACGGTCGGGCCAGCCGACACGGAGGAGAGAAAGATGGATTCGTCGCATTCTGTCTCCAGCCGGGAGCAGGTCGTCGATACCATGATCGAGCTCACGCGCTTGTCCAAACTGCATCGCGCCATCGTCGCCGGCAGCGACAGTCTGGAAATCTACTTCGCGTTGCGCCGGCGCGGTTTTTTCGGCGTCGTCACCGCTGCAACCTGCCGCATTCCCAGGCGACAGCACGCGGTCGGCCTGATAGCCGATCGGAATTCGCCGGCGGAGATTGAGGCGGCGCTCGCCGGGATATCCCCATTCCTCAGCGCCAACGCAGCCATTGCCGTCCTGATCGAGTCCCGTGAAAGCGGGGTCTCCCTGAAAATCCGCACCAGGCTGGAGCAAATGGGCTTTCGGATCGAGGCCGGCGTGAGATGCCAGCAGGGACTCGTGCTTTCCGCCTATCGGCACGGCTTTGCGCAGCTGGAAAACGCGGCGTGAGATGCAATGACAGCGCTTGCGCATTCCGCCATTTGGCTCGCCGGCACCATTGCCGATCTTCCCACGCCGTTCGATGCAGCGGGCAATCCTGATCTCGTGGCCTTCGCAAGACTTTGCGAGCGCCAGATCGACGCCGGTGTCCCGGCGATCGTGGTCGGCGAGACCGCCGGCGAAGCCTCGACGCTGACGCCGGCCGAGCACGACAGCCTGGTCCGCGCCGCCGTCGGAATCGCGCGCGGCCGGATCCGCGTCATTGCCGGCGCCGGATCGAATTCGACCAGCCAGGCGATCGAACTGACCCGTCACGCGGAACTCGCCGGGGCGGACGCGGTGCTTTCGGTCGTGCCTTATTACAACAAGCCGATGCAGGCCGGCATCGAAGCGCATTTTCAGGCGATCGCCGCCTCGACCACGCTCCCCATCATCCTGCACGACATTCCCTCGCGGACGATGCGGGAACTGGCCGACGACACGCTGGCGCGGCTGGCGCAATCGAGCCAGTTCATCGGCTTGAGGGATGCGACCTGCGATATCACCCGGCCGATGCGCTTGCGGTCGCGGCTCGCACCAGCGTTCCGGCTATTGTCCGGCGACGACGCAACCGCGCTCGCTTTCATCGCCAACGGCGGTGACGGCAGCATCTCGCTGATTTCGAATGTCGCGCCGGATCTGTGTCAGGCGATCTTTTCGAACTGCCGGCAGGGACGGCTGCAGACCGCGCGCTATCTGCAAACCCGGCTGGCGCCGCTGACGGCGGCGCTTGCGAAAGAGAGTCCGGCGGCCCTGAAATATGCCCTCAGCCTGCTCGGCTTCATGTCGCCGAACACCCGCCTGCCGATCGTCGAACTGGACGAGGCGGCGCAGGCCGAAGTCGCCAGCGCGATCAGAGCCATCGGCGACGAGGATCTGGCCTGCCCGGTCGAAAGTTGCCACGGCCGCCGTCTGCAACGGGATTCAGCCGCCAAATTGTAAGGGCTGGTCGGGTATCGCGCCGGGCGATCGATGCGTCCGCTCACCTGCCGCCGGGGGAGGCGTGATCGCGAAAATGCTTCTCGCGCCATTTCGGTCCGGGCCCGCGCATATAATGATCTTCCGGCCGGTATCGCCGACCATGCCCGTCCCAGGACGGGCCGAGAAAGGTCGCGACGGCGCCAATGGCGTTGCGGAGACGCGAAACCAGAACGGATGCAGTGGACGAGAGCTGTCCCATGTGATCCTCCACGCCAAAGGCTAATCGTCGCCCCATCGGACGGGCCGAATGCCGCGAAGCTCGAGTTCGCGCTCCATGCGGCGCAGCTTCGCATTGGCGATCGCTTCGATCGTGCTTCTGAAATAGAAGCTGACCCGCCGCAGCGCCGAACGCGAACGGACGCCTGCGCGCCTTCCTGGCGTCCGGCCAAACCGGTAGCCGGTCGGTGCATCGCCGTGGGCGAGATCGTGAGCCATCTCAAAACTCCAATGTCCGCTCGCGATGCGAGCATGGGCATCGAAGATGCGCAGGACGGCATAGGAAATCGAGACGGCCGCGCACGCGCTCTCATAGCCGCGCCATAAATGCCTTGGCATGCGTCGGAGCGGTTCATTCCGGCTCGAGCCGCTTATATTTTTCCTATACGACGCAATGGGCGTCCGTCTCGCTTTCCTACGGCATTATCGGCACATCATGTGCGCCGATCGGTGTTTGCCCGCGGCCGTTCCGGGCAAAGCCATCGCCAACGATGAATGCGTCATGATCGCCGTGCAGCTTTCCAGCCTCGTTCCGTCCACGCCGATAAACTCGGCTGCTACGACCGTACCCTCCGACCGGCCGGCGACCGTCGCTTCGCAATTTCAGCGGCTCGATCCCGACATCTTCAACGCGGCAATTCCGGCGTTTTTCATCGGCCGCAACAGCGACGGCTTTTGGGTAGCCCGTGACGTCAGCGGCCAAATGGGCGGAATTTTCCTGCTTGAGAACTCCGCGGTGTCATTTGCGAAACGCAATAGCCAGCCGGCGGGGTGTGCAACGATCTATCCGTCCGAGCGGTTCGAGCTCGACCTCGAAAACAAGGGCAATCCCTTGGTCGCGCAGCTTGCACCGTTGATGCGCCTTGCGAGCCGTCCCTGGCGGCGAACGGCCGCCCTGATCGGAAAAATGACGGCGGCGATAAAGCGCCGATTTTAGGATTTTTATCACCTTTTTGCCGAAGCGCCGCGGCGCCGCGACCGGCGGCCCGTCCCTGCGCCCCAGCGAACCCGCGTCAAGGATATGTGGCATGACCATGCCGACCCACCCCCGCGGCCCGTCCGATCGGGCCGCCCATTCAGCGGCAAGCGGGACCCCGGCCGGAGCCGGTGTGACGGCCGTCTATCTGGCGAAGGCCAAACGTGTCTTGATGCCGGTGCTGATGGCGCTGGCGGGGGTGGCCGCCGTCACCGCCATCATGGCGCTGAAGATCGCCATCTATCTTCCGCGCTTGATTCACCATTGACGCGCGCCGAGCGCCGGGTCGGGCTCATTCCGGAGGGCTCCGGCCGGACCCGGCGCCCAAGGGATTACTGATAAGGGATTACTGAATTCCCTGAAGTGCTTGCCTTGGCCTCGCCTTGGCCTCTCGGCTCGACCTAAGGACGGCTTCCTCCTCCCTGTCGGGAACTGCTATTAGTCCTTACGTTCCGCTTGCAAGGATGTTTTGCCTCGCCGAGGACGCCTGGGAGAGATGAACTTGAGCAGCGCAGACATATCCACCGTACTGAACCGGATTCTCGACGCCGCGGCCGATAACCTCAGGATCGCAAAGATCCTGGTTCAGATGGGTCTGGACCCCGACAACATCACCTACGACGCCATTTTCAACCGCCTGCTGGAAATCTTCCTGCACAACATCACGCTTGCCAACATGTTCGCCCTGATCGGCGCGGTCTTCTTCGTCGCCACCCTGCTGACGCAGACCATGGTGCCGCTGCGGGTCGCGAACATGATCGGTTGTGCATTCTTCGCCTGCTTCGGCTTGCTCACCGGAGCTGTCACGACCTTCCTCCTGTATCTCCTGATGGTTCCCATCAATGCGTATCGCCTCCGTCAAATGCTCGTTCTCGTGAAGAAGGCCCGCAGCGCAACGCAGGGCGATACGTCGCTGGAATGGCTGAAGCCGTTCATGACCGAGCGCAAATATCGCAAGGGCGATATTTTGATGAAAAAGGGCGATGCCGCCAACGAGATGCTGCTCACCGTCACCGGAAAATTCCTGGTGAAGGAAATCAGCGTCGAGCTTCCGCCGGGACGCCTGATGGGCGAATTCGGCTTTCTGACGCCCGACAACCGGCGAACGGCGACGATCGAGTGCATCGAGGACGGCCATGTCCTGACCATCACCTATGAAAAGCTGCTGGAGATCTACTTCCAGAACCCGCAATTCGGCTATTACTTCCTGATCCTGACCAGCCAGCGCCTGCTGGAGAACATCGCGCGGCTGGAGGCCATTGTCGCGCAAAGCAAGACCGCCCAGCAGGCTGCCGCCGCAAGCGGCCCGAACTGAGCGACGCCATTCACAAATTGGCCAGGAGATCGGCCTTGACGGCGCGGATGCACGCCTCGTCGCGCCGGTAGAACGTCCACTGCTTGATGCGCTTCGGCACCACCAGCCCGGCCTGCACCAGCACCCGCATGTGCTCGCTCAGGGTGGCCTGGGTAATTCCCAGCTTTTCGGCCAGCAGCAGCGCGCAGACGCCGTCGTCAACCAGATCGCCGTCGACCTGCGGCGCGAAATGCGCGCGCGGATCCTTGAGCCAGTCGAGGATCAGCAGCCGCCGTCCATTGGCGAGCGCCTTGATGGTGTCGGTTGTCTTCACTTCGTTAATTTGCTAATTTACTAAGTATAAGTCAATCCCGCCGGAGCGTCCGCCGATGCCGCTGCTGGACACAGCGATCACGCCCGATCGCATTGCCGAAACCGAGCGGTTGATCAGGCCGCATGTCCGCCATACGCCGGTGCTCCGCGCCGACCTGGCGGAATTCGGCGGCGAGCCGAAGCCGGTCGCGCTGAAGCTCGAATGCCTGCAGCATTCGGGCTCGTTCAAGGCGCGCGGCGCATTCGCAAACCTCCTGACACGGCCGATTCCGGCATCCGGCGTGGTCGCGGCATCCGGCGGCAATCACGGCGCGGCGGTGGCCTATGCGGCGATGCGGCTCGGCGTACCCGCAACCATCTTCCTGCCCAATGTCACGTCGCCCTCGAAGGTCGAACGCATCAGGGGCTATGCGGCCAACCTGGTGGTAGCCGGCGAGCGCTATGCCGACGCGCTGGCGGCGAGCGAAGAGTTCGGCAGGGAAAGCGACGCGCTTGCCGTGCACGCCTTCGACCGGCCCGAGACCCTGCTGGGACAGGGCACCGTCGGCTGCGAGATCGACGCCGACCTGCGGGACATCGACACGCTGCTGGTCGCGGTGGGCGGCGGCGGATTGATCGGCGGCATCGCCGCCTGGTTTCGCGGCCGTGTCAAGGTCGTCGCGGTCGAACCCGAGGGCTCCCCGACGCTGTGGCGCGCGCTGGCCGCGGGCGAGCCGGTCGATGCGGAGACCGAGGGCATCGCTGCGGATTCGCTGGCGCCGAAGCGGGTCGGAAAGATCATGTTTCCGATCGCGCAGGCCTTCGTCGAGCGTGTGGTGCTGGTCTCCGACGACGACATCCGCGCGGCGCAAGCCGCGCTGTGGGACAAGGTTCGCGTCGTCACCGAGCCCGGCGGTGCTGCCGCCTTCGGCGCGCTGCTGTCGGGCAAATACGCGCCGACGCCGGACGAGCGCGTGGCGGTACTGGTCTGCGGCGCGAATACGACCGCGGTCCGGTTCGACTGATCGCGGGCGTCGCTCACTCCGCCGCGGTGCGAACCTCGGCGCACTCGGCCTTGAAGGCCATCGGGCTTGAATCACGTCCAGACCGACAGACATGACGCGGACATGCCAAAATCGACGCGAATGACTCAAAGCGGTCATTCGACCCGAGGGCAATGCTCAGGTTCAGGAGTTGTTCTCGATTTCAGGTCTAGGAAATCGCAGTGGCCTACTTTGAAATTGGAACCTATGCGCACTTTTTACTTGACCTGCGCCCACCCTGCTGGGGGAATGCTTCATCCCGCTCATTGGCATAGCTGCCATTGCTCTTTCATGATCACTATATGGAACGCGCCTATTTCGGATAGCTGAGCAACTTTGAACAGACGATCGCAATGCGTCTGTGCTGTTTGAAGACCGGGATAGAAGGAACCGGAGGGCGGCGATGCGGCACTCAATGGACTGAGTCGGCGGCATGTCCGAAACCGAATGGATGGAGAAAGCATTTGACCCGTATATTGTTTGTCGGCCAGAAGCCCGAAACCGTGGACTTCTCCGACCCCGCCCTGCCGCCAGGCTTCGATGCGGAGAAGATCAACGCCGGCATTGCCGTGGCCGTTGCAAAGATCGGAGACCGCGGATGGCAAGGCGACACTTGCATGATCACACCCGATGAGGCCGGGCGCGCAATGCTTGAAAAAACACTGAGGGGGGCCGCCTATGACTGCGTGGTGATCGGCGGCGGCCTCAGGATTCCGCCAAAAAGCCTGGCCCTATTCGAAATGGTGGTCAACGCTGTCCATAAGGCAGCACCTGCCGCGACAATCGCATTCAACACGCGCCCAGAGGACACAGCCGAAGCTGCAGCCCGCCAACTCAACCCCGGCTAATGGCCGTCCAATCGGTGCAGACTGTCCAAACTGCAATTCAGGGCTAGCATCCTCGCGCTTGGGCGCATCGGCGCGTTTACTTTCGCGCCCTTGGTCTCCCCATCCGTGATGCGTGGATAGTTATTCACCAGCGAACAGGCTCTGGAGCAGGCCAAGG
>DATNMT010000285.1:0-8965 GCA_035602495.1 Bradyrhizobium sp. | reverse complement strand
CTTCACGGTGGTGTTCTTCCTCAATCTGTTCCCGGGCCGCGTGTTCGGCGCCGAACTGGCCTGCGTGTTCGCGATCTTCACCAGCCAGGCCTGGAACATGACCTTCAGCATGTACCAGTCGATCCGCAACGTGCCGAAGGACCTCGAGGAGGCCTCGCAAAGCTTTCATTTGAGCGGATGGCAGCGGTTCTGGCGGCTCGACGTGCCGTTCGCGATGCCGGGCCTGATCTGGAACACCATGATGTCGATGTCCGGCGGCTGGTTCTTCGTGGTGGCCTCGGAGGCGATCACCGTCGGCAAGACCACGGTCACGCTGCCCGGCATCGGTTCCTACGTCGCGCTCGCCATCGAAAAGCAGAACCTGCCCGCGATCGGCTACGCCATCCTGACCATGCTGCTGGTCATCATCGCCTACGACCAGTTGCTGTTCCGCCCGGTGGTGGCCTGGGCCGATAAATTCCGCTTCGAGCAGACGGCTTCCGCCACCGTACCGACCTCCTGGATGCTCGATCTGTTCCGCCGCACGCGGGCATTGCGCGCTTTGACCACGCCGTTCGCGGCGCTGAACAAGGCGTTCTCGAACTTCCATATCGCGCTGCCGGGCAGGCTGAAGCTGCCGAAGAGTGGCCCGCCGTCGCGCCTGGTCGACGCGGTCTGGCTTACCCTGATCGGCGTGGCAACCGGCTATGCCGGCTGGCGCGCCTATCAATATCTCTCGGCGACGTTGAGCCCCCACGACGTCCTCACCGCCGTCGGCGACGGCTTCGTCACGCTGCTGCGGGTCATCGTGCTGATTGCGCTGGCGAGCCTGATCTGGGTCCCGGTCGGGGTCTGGATCGGGCTTCGCCCGAAATTGGCCGAACGCGTCCAGCCGCTGGCGCAGTTTCTGGCGGCGTTCCCGGCCAACCTCGCCTTCCCGGTGTTCGTGGTAATCATCGTCCGTTACGGCCTGAGCCCGAACATCTGGCTCTCGCCGCTGATGATCCTGGGGACCCAGTGGTACATCCTGTTCAACGTGATCGCGGGCGCCAGCGCGTTTCCGGGCGACCTTCGCGAGGCCGCCGGCAGCTTTCATCTCAAGGGATGGCGCTGGTGGGTCAAGGTCATCCTGCCCGGCATTTTTCCCTATTACATCACCGGCGCCGTCACCGCCTCGGGTGGATCGTGGAATGCCTCGATCGTCGCGGAAGTCGCAAGCTGGGGCGACACCCATCTGACGGCGACCGGCCTTGGCGCCTATATTGCGGAAGCGACGGAAACCGGTGACTTCCCGCGCGTCGTGCTCGGCATCGCCGTCATGTGTATTCTGGTAACGCTGTTCAACCGGCTGCTCTGGAGGCCGCTTTATGCCTTCGGCGAGCGCCGTCTTCGCCTCGGCTGATCGGAGGAAAACCCATGCTCGATCTTACCCCACCGACCAACCTGCTCGATATTCGCGGCGTCTGCCGGTCGTTTCCGAAAGGCAGCGGCGAGGATCTGCTGGTGCTCGAAAAGGTCGACCTCACCATCAAATCCGGCGAAATCGTCGGCCTGCTCGGGCGCTCCGGATCGGGCAAGTCGACACTGCTGCGCATCATCGCGGGCCTGATCGCGCCCTCCTCCGGCGACGCCAAGTGCCGCGGCGAGACCATCGCGGGACCGCCGAATGGCGTCGCCATGGTGTTTCAGTCGTTTGCGCTGTTCCCGTGGCTGACCGTGCTGCAGAATGTCGAACTCGGACTGGAGGCGCTCGGGATCGACAGCGCCGAGCGCCGCACGCGGGCGCTGGCCGCGATCGACCTGATCGGCCTCGACGGCTTCGAATCCGCCTACCCGAAGGAATTGTCCGGCGGCATGCGCCAGCGCGTCGGGTTTGCACGAGCGCTGGTGGTGCATCCCGATCTGCTGTTGATGGACGAGCCGTTCTCGGCGCTCGACGTGCTGACCGCCGAGACGCTGCGCACCGACCTGATCGACCTCTGGATCGAGGGACGGCTGCCGATCAAGTCGGTGCTGATGGTGACGCACAACATCGAGGAGGCGGTCTTGATGTGCGACCGCATCCTGGTGTTTTCGTCCAACCCCGGCCGTGTCGCCGCCGAGATCAAGATCGACCTGCCGCATCCGCGCAACCGTCTCGATCCGGCCTTCCGCCAGCTGGTCGACAGCATCTACGCCCGCATGACGCAGCGCGCCGAGCCGCGGGCGCCTTCGATCGAGGGCATTCACGGCACCGGCGTCGGCATGGTGCTGCAGCACGTTTCCTCCAACGTGCTTTCCGGCCTGATCGAGACGCTCGCCGCGCCGCCGTATAACGGCCGCGCCGATCTGCCGGTTCTCGCCAACCACCTGCAGCTCGAAGCCGACGAGATCTTCCACTACGGCGAATCGCTTCAGCTGCTGCGGTTTGCGCAATTGAGCGAAGGCGATCTGATGCTGACCGAAGCCGGCCAGCGCTTCGCCCACCTCGAAACCGACGCCCGCAAGAAATTGTTCGCCGAGCATCTGATGAATTACGTGCCGGTGATGGGGCTGATCCGCAGGGTGCTCGACGAGCGGCCGTCGCACACCGCGCCCGCCGCCCGCTTCCGCAACGAACTCGAGGACTATATGGCGGAAGATCAGGCCGACGAGACGCTGCGAACCATCGTCTCATGGGCGCGCTATGCCGAGCTGTTCGCCTACGACGAGCAGTCTGAACAGTTCAGCCTGGAAAACCCGCATTAGGGGCTGGACCCTTTAACATCGTCATTCCGGGGCGCGCGCAAGCGCGAACCCGGAATCTCGCGCCAACAATCTCGGGATTCCGGGTTCGACGCTTCGCGTCGCCCCGGAATGACGGTGGCGGAGTGCTATCCCGCCGGCGCAAAACTGTCCGCCCGCGCCATGGCCCAGGCTTCGCGAAAACGCGAATCGCTGGTGCCGTCGATCAATTCGCCCGGACGAAGCGCCGGATAGAGCTTCGCGAACGATTTCACCTCGGTGGTGGAGGAACGCTGCGAGAAGTGGATCGCCCGCAAATCCTGCGGATGCTCAAGACCAGCGGCTGCGACCAGCTCCGCCAGCGCATGCAGGGTGGCGTGATGGTAATTGTAGACCCGCTCGACCTTGTGCGGCACCACCAGCGCGCGCGCGCGCGTCGGATCCTGCGTGGTGACGCCGGTCGGACAGCGGTCGGTATGGCACGACAGCGACTGGATGCAGCCGAGCGCGAACATGAAGCCGCGCGCCGAGTTGCACCAGTCGGCGCCGATCGCCATCGCGCGCGCCATGTCGAAGGCGGTCGCGATCTTGCCCGAGGCGCCGACGCGGATACGGTCGCGCACATTGATGCCGATCAGCGCATTGTGGACGAAATTGACGCCCTCGCGCATCGGCATGCCCAGATGGTCCATGAATTCAAGCGGCGCCGCACCGGTGCCGCCTTCGTTGCCGTCGACCACGATGAAGTCCGGATAGATCCCGGTCTGCAGCATCGCCTTGCAAATCGCGAGAAACTCCCAGGGGTGGCCGATGCAAAGCTTGAATCCGGCGGGCTTGCCGCCGCACAGCCGCCGCATCTCGGCGATGAAGCCCATCATTTCCACCGGCGTTGAAAACGCCCGATGCGTGGCCGGCGAAATGCAGTCCTCGCCCATCGCGACGCCCCTGATCCTGGATATTTCTTCCGAGACCTTGGCCGCGGGCAGCACCCCGCCATGCCCGGGCTTGGCGCCCTGGCTGATCTTGAGTTCGACCATCTTGATCTGATCGTCGCAAGCGACGCGGGCGAATTCCTCCGGATTGAAGCTGCCGTCGCGGTTGCGGCAACCGAAATAACCCGAGCCGACCTCCCAGATGATGTCGCCGCCATTTTCGCGGTGGTAAGGGCTGACGCCGCCCTCGCCGGTGTCGTGCGCGAAGTCGCCCTTTTTGGCGCCGGCATTGAGCGCGCGCACCGCGTTGGGACTGAGCGCGCCAAAGCTCATCGCCGAGATGTTGAAGACCGAAGCCGAATATGGTTTCGCGCAATCCGGGCCGCCGATGGTGACGCGGAATTTCTCGTCGGCGCGAGGCTTCGGCGCCACCGAATGGTGCATCCATTCATAGCCCTCGCGATAGACGTCCTCCTGGGTGCCGAACGGACGCTTGTCGAGCACCATCTTGGCGCGCTGATAGATCACGGCGCGGGTGTCGCGGGAAAACGGCATGCCGTCCTTCTCGCTCTCGAAGAAGTACTGCCGCATCTCCGGCCTGATCTCTTCGAGCAAAAAGCGCAAATGCGCCGAGATCGGATAGTTGCGCAACACCGCGTGATTTTGCTGCAAGAGATCACGGATGCCGAGCAGCGTCAGCGCGCCGAAGATCAGAATCGGAATCAGAACCAGGTCGAACGTCTTGTGATCGGCGACGCCGATGCCCAGAAGCAGCACCGTGACGACGGCGCAGATCGTCAGGACGATGAAGCGCGGCGAGAATGGAAGCATCAACGTTTCCATGGCAACCCTCCGGCAGATTCTGCCGTGTTATTGTTTTTTCGGCCGCAGCCTAGTCCAGCCCATCGCACAATGCTGTACACGATATCCGGCCCCGGGGTCACGGATATGACAAGCAGGCCGGAGCCCGCGAAGCTATCCAGACCTCAGGTGGCGAATCAATCCGCCCGATGGCCGGTCTGGGACCCTGCCACGCGCCGTTATTGCAGTGCAATGTGGCCGGCCGAGAACGCTCAGTGACTGTGCGGGCGCATCTCTTCGGGAATGCTGCGTTGCTCCAGGCCGTTTTGCTTGAGCCAGGCATCGGTCGACTGGATGGCGCGCTCGATATGATCCGATGTCCGCGTGAAGTCGTAGGGCGAACCCACCAGCGGACATAATGGCGGCACCACGAAATATTCGATGCCAGGGGGCAGGCCCTCGAGTTCGCTCACCAATTGCCGCGCGATCAACAGCGTCAGCGCATGCAGCGCGGTGGCGACCGCGCCCGTGGGCGGCGCTTGCGTGGCGCAGGCATAGCCGGTCGGCAGGATGATCAGGCGCCGGGCGCCTTTCGCGACCGCGACCCTGACCGGCGTGTTGGAGGAGATCGCGCCATCGGCCAGATAAAAATCCTTATAGCGGACCGGCGCAAAAGCGCCGGGGACCGCGGTGGAGGCGATGATCGCCTGCGCCGCCGAGCCTTCCGACAAAACCACGCTGTCGCCGGAGACGATGTCGGTGGTGACGATATGCAGGGGCAGCCTGGCGTCCTGCAGATTGCGAAACGGCAGATGATCGTCGATCAGTTTCTGAATGCCGTCATGGGGAATCAAAAAATCCCGCCGCCAGATGAATCCCCATAGCGTCCGCCAGGTGATCGGGAATACATCATGCCGCGTCAACCCGCGCCAGATCGTCTCGAGCTGCAGAACGCCACTCAGCGTGGGATCGCCGGCATAATATGCGCCGTTAAGCGCGCCGACGCTGGAGCCGACCACCATATCCGCCGAGATGCCGTGGGCGGCGAGCGAGTGCATCATGCCCACCTGAATGGCGCCAAAGCTGCCGCCGCCCGCGAACACAAAGGCCGTCGTGGCACGGCGGGCCTGGTCGGTGACGGACAAGGTTCGTTTCGCTCCCAGTGTCGGCGCGTCGGCAAGGCCACGCGGCGTTTGCCGGTGTTATAGCAGCCGGTAATGGGGCTGCACTATCAACAATGATGGTGGGGGAAGAGGAAACCAAAAACCTCAGCGTCGTCCCTGCGAAAGCAGGGACCCATACGCCGCGGCGGATCGATCGGGCAATCGGGTCGACGGCTTTCGTAACAACGGACGACGGTGGTTATGGGTCCCTGCTTTCGCAGGGACGACAGATGTTACCGCTCCACGAACGCCTTCTCGATCACAAAATGCCCGGGCTCGCTGTTGCTTCCTTCGGCAAAACCGCGCGCCTCGAACATCGTCCGCAGCTCTTCCAGCATCGCCGGGCTGCCGCACATCATGATGCGGTCGGTCTCGGTATCGAGCGGCGGCTGGCCGATGTCGTTGAACAGCTGCTCGGACGTGATCAGGTCGGTGATGCGGCCGCGGTTGCGGAACGGCTCGCGGGTGACGGTCGGATAATAGACCAGCTTCCCGGCGAGCAGCGGCCCGAACAACTCGTCCTCGCGCAGCTTCGCCACCAGCTCTTCGCCATAGGCGAGTTCGGAGACCTGCCGGCAGCCATGGACGAGAACGATGGTCTCGTACCGCTCATAAACTTCGGGATCCTTGATCAGGCTCGCGAACGGCGCGAGCCCGGTTCCGGTCGAAAGCAGCAACAAGCGCTCGCCCGGGATCAGGTTGTCGGCCACCAGCGTGCCGGTCGCCTTGCGGCCGACCAGGATGGTGTCGCCCTCCTTGATCCTCTGCAGCCGCGAGGTCAGCGGCCCGTCGGCGACCTTGATCGAGAAGAATTCCAGCTCGTCCTCGTGATTGGCGCTCGCCATCGAATAGGCGCGCATCAAGGGACGGCCGTCGATCTCGAGGCCGATCATCGCGAATTGCCCGTTCTGGAATCGAAACCCGGTATTGCGGGTGGCGGTGAAGCTGAAAAGCGTATCGGTCCAGTGCCGGACGGAAAGAACTTTCTCTCGACGGAAGGCGCTCATGGGTTTTGGTTTATCCGGTTGGCTTGCGATAGAACAAACGGGTCGTCTCGCCGAAGAGAGGCGAAAAACCCCTGCAACGATTGAGGATTTGACGTTTCAACTACGCCATTATCGAAGATAGTCAACCGGCGCTGACGCGCAATTGAGGGCGCGGAATCGCAGCCGATTTATTTTGCGGATCGACGGGAAACATCTTGATCGCGCGGCGCGGCTGCGCGCAATTAACTTGCTGAAATCGCGGTCTTGCAGGCAATAAGTTGCCATGACCGGACTTCGGCGCAACAGTGATATCCGACTTTGCGGCAACTGAACGGTTTTCATGATGCTTAACAGCCAGCGAATATTCGTCGACGCCATCAAGAAGTACTGCGCCGCTCACGGCATCGGCATCGAAATCAGGGCCCAGGGCTGGCTCATCATCATGCAGCGCGGGGCCAGGCGGCATCTGGCATTTGGTTATGACGTCGGCTTGAACAGCGCGATCGCGCACCGGATCGCGAACGACAAGGCCGCCACCGCGGAAGTCCTGCAGGCCTGCGGCGTGGCTTGCGTTCCGCACACGCTGTTCCTGAATCCGAAAATGAACGAGTACATCCCGCCGCAGCGATCGTGGGAAACCATGCTTGCGCTGCTGCGCGAAAATCCGGATGGCGTCGTCGTCAAGCCCAATGAGGGGACCAGCGGCGATTCCGTCTTCAGGGTGTCGACCGAGCCCGATCTCGAGCTGGCGGTGCAGCGGATTTTTTCCTCGAGTCTCGGTCTGGCGGTTTCGCCTTACCTGGATATCGAGAACGAAGTCCGCCTGGTCCTGATCGACGATCATCCGCTCGTCGTCTACCGCAAGCAACGTCCGACGATCGTCGGCGACGGCAAGCATTCGCTGCTGGAGCTCGCCCTTGCCGCGACGCCGGCCGAGCTGCGGTCGACGGTATTGCCGGCGCTGGTCGAAAACCGCGACAGGGCCGCGCTGGATGCGGTACCGCTCCCGGGCCAGCGACACGTCCTGAGCTGGCGCCATAACCTCGATTCAGGCGCGCGGCCGGAGCTCCTGGAGCAAGGCAAAATAAGGGAGGCCTGCATCGAAATCGCAGTGCGAGCGGCGAAAGCCATCGGCATACGATTTGGATCGATCGACGTCATTCAGGTCGACGGCGCCTGGAAAATCCTCGAAATCAATTCGGGGGTGATGATGGAGGCGCTCGGCAAGCAACAGCCCGATCTGGTCTACACCGCCTACAGTGCCGCGCTGGACAAGGTATTCGGTTAGTTCGTCGTCCCGGCGAAGCGAAGCTCGTCACCTCGCCCCGCTTGCGGGGAGAGGTCGCCCGCCGAAGCGTAGCGAAGTCGGGCGGGTGAGGGGGACCCTCCGCGCACTCACGTCTTTCGAATTCGCGGAGACAGCCCCTCACCATAGCCGATGCTGCGCATCGGCGTTCTTCTATCTAGAACGGCGGCCGTAGGCCGCCTATGCCCTCTCCCCGCGAAGGGCGGGGAGAGGGAGAAGTGGCCCGTCGCCGTAACTAGTTGTGCCTAATTACTCGTGCCCTCGGTGTCGTTGAGCACCTTGAAGGCCTCTTCGAGCTGCGGCGAGATTTCGACGTTGAGCCTTTCGCCGGTCGGCAGGCGCGACATGAACCATTTGTTGTAGAGCGGGATCAGGTCGCGGTTGGAGCCGAGCTTGTGAAAGGTGCGCTCCACCACGGCGGCGAGTTGCGGCTCGCCCTTGCGGAACATGATGCCGTAGGGGTCGTAGGACAGATAGTCGCCGGTGACGCGAAACTTGTCCTGCGTCTTGTGATGCGCGATCAGGCCGTAGAGCAGGATGTCGTCGGTCGCGAACGCGTCGGCCTTGCCGTCGACCAGCATCTGGTAGGACTGCTCGTGATCCGGCGAGGTCACGATGTTGAGACCGAGCGACAGCTTCTTGTCGATGGCATGCATCGCCTGTTCGTTGGTGGTGCCTTTGGTCACCACCACGGTCTTGCCCTTCAGATCCGCGGCCCCCGAAATGCCGGAGGCTTTCGCCACCATCAGCTTGGTGCCGGCGACGAACATCAGCGGCGAAAACGCCACCTGCCTGGCGCGCTCGGCGTTCGCCGTGGTCGATCCGCATTCGAGGTCGATCTTGTTCTGCACCACCGCCGGAATGCGGTCGTCGGAGGTGACCTTGACGTAAGCGATCTTCAGGTCGGAATCATCGACCTCGACGCCGATCTCATCGACGATGGCCTCGCACAGTTCGAGGCTGTAGCCGATCGGCCGGTTGGCCTGATCGAGGAACGAGAACGGCGGCGAGCTTTCGCGATAGCCGAGGCGCACGACATGCGCCTGCTTGATCGCGGCAAGCGTCGGGCTAAGCCCTTCGCCGCCGGTCTGGGCG